>QMSL01000156.1 GCA_003649665.1 Thermoprotei archaeon
AGTAGAAGAAAACGTAAGCGTAGCAGATATGCCTCCCTTAACTAAGGAAGAGGAGAACGAATTATTCAAGTTGATAGGCAGTTTAGGTAAATCATTTAGATATGGTCAGCTATGTCTTCGATGTGGATACTGTCTGCCCTGTCCTCAAGGAATACCTATACCCGATGTATTTCGAGCATATGATGCTTACGTTGGATATCCTGAAGAAGTAAAGGAGGTAGGTCTTAAGATCTATGAATCAATTAAAGTTAAGCCATCAGCATGCATAGAATGTAGACAGTGCGTAACTAGGTGTCCTGCTGGGATAGACATACCTGCTAGACTGAAGGAGGCATATAAAGTACTTGAGGATGCGTTAAGGAAGAGAGGTATTACTCAATAGGGGGTTAAGAAATATGAATGAGAGCATGAAGGCTTTAATAATATATAAAGGTGAGGAAGCTAGCATAGAGGAAATACCCATTCCTAAAGTAGGCCCTAACGATGTCTTAATAGAAGTTAAGGCATGCGGGATATGTAAGACAGATATAGAAATATATAGAGGTACTGTAGAGTTAGCCAAGTATCCCGTAATACCTGGACATGAGTTCTCAGGAGTTGTAGTAAAGGTTGGTGAGGCGGTAGAGAATATTAGAAGAGGAGATAGGGTTGTCGTTGATCCCAACATACCCTGTGGTAGGTGCTACTATTGCCGTACTGCGAGAAAGCATTTTTGCGAGAACTGGGAAGCCATTGGGGTTACGAGGAATGGGGCTTATGCTAAATACGTTGTAGCACCAGCGCATGTAGTGTATAAGACACCGGATAATATGCCCTTTGAGATATCCTGTTTAACGGAACCAGTCGCATGTGTTCTCCATGGAATACGTAAGATATCTCCACACATTGGCTGTACTGTAGCAATCTTTGGAGCAGGCCCTATAGGATTGATGTTTCTTCAACTACTAAGAGCAGTTGCATCTAAAGTAATAGTCCTAGAGATAAATGAAGTACGCTGTGACTTTGCTTATAAAATGGGAGCTGATGTAGTGATAAATCCCTTGAGGCAGAACGTAGAAGAGGAAATCCGGGAGATAACAAACGGCAAAGGTGTCGATATAGCAATAGATGCGACTGGAAATGTACAGGCAATAGAGACCGCTCTCAGAATAGTCATGCCCACTGGAAAGGTATTATTCTTCGGGGTTGCGCATAAGGACGCCTTCATTAAGATAAGACCCTTCGATATCTATCGAAGAGAGTTAACGTTAGTAGGTAGTTTTACGAATCCCTACACTATGGATGAAGCAATAAGAGTACTTAATAAGGGCCTCATAGAAGCAAGCAAGATAATAACTCATAAGATAGATCTTAACAGGGCATTAGCAGTCCTTAAAGAGGGACCACCTAAGGATGGGATAAAGATCGTAATTACGAACTTCGATTGAAGAATAACATAATTCCCCTCCTAAATATTGTTTCCGATATTTTTCTCATATTCGCTCGATATTATTTAAAGTGGATATCGGTAACCGACTTCCCTTTATTGAGCATTCTTCCAAACAGCGTGGTGCTATTATGGATCAGCTAACAGCGTTAACAGTAGTTCTCTCCATTTCCTTCATATTAGGCTATCTCCTAAAGAGAATAGGATCACATACCATGGTGGGTTATATACTCGCTGGTATCCTAGTTGGCCCAATAATGAATATCGTAAATATAGATGCAAACTTGCTTGATATGTTAAACGAGCTAGCCCTTTCCCTTATTGCTTTTGAATTAGGCCTTTTATTCCCCTTAAAACGATTTCGCTACCTTAAGGATTACCTTGTACTTAATGCCTTCATTTTCGTACTTAATCTTACGCTCTGTAATATAGTGCTCTCGGCGAGATATGCCTTCCCTTCCATCTTAATAGCCTCCCTCTATGCATTTAATGCAAATACTATAATAGGCTTTAAGATGCTTACTGAAGATGCAATAATGGATGAAGAAACGAAAAATCTCTTAATAGGGGTTCTCTCTACAAGTGACCTATTAGCTCTCTCCATATTAACCATAGTTCCTTCATTAAATGTTGCAGACGCCTTCTCCTTTTCGGGTCTTCGTTATCTTCTAGTGGGCTTTATTACATCATTTCTAAGCCTTGGCATAATGGGTATTGTTATAATGAAACTTGTAGTTTCTAGATTGGATGATATAAGCGATGATCTAGTACCGATATTCATAATCAGCTTATTGCTAATTTATTTGTACATCTCAAGATTATGTGGTCTCTCGTCCTTCTTTGGTGCTTTCATAATAGGTATGCTTTTCTCCTCAAGTTCATTAAGCCGTATGGTAAGGAGTCAAATGAAGTTTGTTAGTGAAATTTCAATTTACCTTATCTCGCTAATAGCTGGTCTCTCGTTTCCAAGGAGTGGCATTACACTACATACCATGTTTACATCAATCCTTCTTATATCAATTCTTCTACTCATAAAGTTCCTCTGTACAAGCCTAGCCTTATGGTTTTCAGGACTAGATCTCGAGAAAGCAATACTCCTTACTATATACCTGTTACCATCTAGCGAGTTTACGATTGCTATAGCGAGACAGGGATTTAACATAGGGATAATAGGAGGTGACATATACTTAGCAGGAGTACTAGCCCTGCCTTTATCATTACTTCTCTCCAATATTGTTACGCCTAGATCATACTATATAGCTTCTAGAATTTCAAACTTATTGCCAGCTAGGACTAGGAGTCTGCTTGAGGAAAGCTTTAAGGTAATTCGTGATGCATTGAGTGCATTTCTAGCGGCTTGGCTTAATAGGAGCTTATTCTGGTTAGTTATACGGAAGCTCACAATACTTTCCATAATAATGGCTTCTTGTATGAGCATAATTAAAATCACAGCGAAACTACCGACCCCTATTTCTATGATGGTCTTTTCGACGTGTACATGTATCATAGCGATAACTATCTTCATTACATTCTCTTCCCTTGGCAGGACCATATGCCATATAGTACTTAACATAGCAAAAGACATAGTAAGGACGCGCTACTCACATAGATCTCGCGAGGTGATCTTATTATCCATCCATACTTTATCAAGAGCCATAAATATCTGGGGTGCTACTATACTCACGGTGACTACATCATTCTCGATAGTAAGAAACTATTTAAAGTATTCCTTCCCATTCGTTCCCTACATATTCCTCCTAGTTCCCTTAGAAGTACTCCTCATGGGCAGTGTCACGTATAAATTAATGAAGAAGGTTATTGAGAGACTAGAGTACTATATGGACATGCTCCTCATCAAGTAAAAAAGCGCCTCACCTATAGGGAAGAAAATATATGTTTCAATGTTTCTCCTTTAGTAAGAACGGCTCAATGCTACTTACTATATCCTTTGGTATTGCTGCTCTCACACCTTTCTTTGGATCAACCACCTGGTTTATCTTAAGGTCAACTACTAAGCTTGCTAGCATATATGCCTCCCTAAACCCTACTCCCAATGCCTTGCTTAATACGCTTACCGCGATATCGCTTGCCTC
>QMSL01000157.1 GCA_003649665.1 Thermoprotei archaeon
GATCCATTTTCTGGAATAACCCAAGCTCTAAGCAAAGATTTCGGCGATTATAATAATAGAAGGAAGATGCTTATATCAAAGGGCATTGAATGGTTTAAGAGGAGGCTAAGTAAGTGGAAACACTATCGAGTAATACCTGAACTTAAGGCATCAAGTATCGAAGTCAGATTTGCCGATGGTCGCACATTCACTTTTGGAAAATTAAGGTTGAGGTTTACAAGGCCTCTCTTCCATGGTATCGAATTCTCAAGATTAGGATGGATCATAGGCCTAACCATAGAGTATAATGGATGGAAGTTATTATACAGTTCAGACGTAAATGGCCCAATAATTGAGGATTACGCAAGTTGGATAATATCTGAGGATCCGGATATCATAATATTGGACGGCCCTATGACGTACATGCTTGGCTATACCCTAAATAAGATCAATCTTCGTAGGGCACTAGATAATGCCATACGAATAATTAGGGAAACAAACGCCTCTCTCATATTGTATGATCATCACTTACCTCGTGACCCAAAGTTTAAAGAGAGGACCAAGGTTGTATGGGAGGAGGCCAGAACACGAGGGATTAAATTAATGACAGTAGCAGAATATCTCGGCCTAATGCCTGCGGTATTACGATATAAGACCTAAATAATAACTATTAATTTCACATATACTATGTGATCCCTCAACCTCATATGGTAGATAATCTTGGCGCAACCCTTCAATGAGCTCGATTTTAGTCAAGTTAATAATAATAGCTATCTTCATTCCTTAAGCGTTGAAAAAGGCCTGGATATGGTTTAAGTTACTTACTCCTTTTCTTTAGCGTTACATATCCATATTTTTCCAGAAATTTAAATAGCTTCACTAAGAACGCGATATCGCTCTTACCGAGTTCTTTTCTTACCTCTTCCGCTATCTCTGCTATGCTTCGCCTTCCATTAGCCCAGAAGAGCGGGGCACACAGTAATCTAGAGTAGGGATAGCTCTCACTAGTGATACTTCTCAACTCCATTAAGGCTTCCTTAGGAAGATCAACCAATGTTGGAACGCCAAGCACTTTTCTAACAGGCACTAAGTGCATTGCCTCTTCCATGTCTTTAGGCACCTTTATAGCTGGCCTTTCAGGCTTTACTTCTCTTCCTATTATTCCTCTGGCTATGCTTAATATTCTCTTCTTCTCCTGCTTTGCAAAGTCTCTAAGAGTTAGACATAACTCATCTACCTCTTCCTTTAACTTCTCATTTAAATGAATTCTTAAGACGGACCTTATAGCTCTCTCTTCTACTTCCGTAATAAAATCTATTTTATCTATGGCGTCACCGACTATTCTATCTACATCGTGCCCTTTGAGCACTAATGTATGTACATAGGTTGATGCAATGTCTAAAATACGTTTTCTAGCAGCATTGAACACCTCCTGTGCTAGTGCTCTAACTTCTTTTTCATGAGCATTTGCTATGAAGTAAACGTAGGTTGCACCAACTGTGCCTACTAATCGAAGCGTATTTGGACTAACTTTATCAGGTGTATCAAGATTACTGTGATAAAACATATCTGGCCAATTTATTAAGGCAGGTGTAGGAACATCTATCATAGGATCTGAGAGTATGCTCCCATCATGTATCATATATATTCCTGTTTCCCTTACTCTCCATGTGAATCTCGGCATTAAGGACTTAGCAATCTCTAATAACCTCATGAGCAAATAATCTGTAAACGCACGTGCTGCAGGATGAGTTACGCTTAATAGAAGCACGCTTTTACATAAATCCTGATCTTCGCCAACCATGTCTAGATTCAAGCCTGCTATCATATTAGTAATTCTCTCCTTAAACATAGTAAGATATGCCATAAGCGCATAACATTCATATCCTAATATTACCCTTATACTTCGTCGAGGTCTAGGTAGATCTCCCTTAGATATTAAATCATTTATAGTCCTTAATATCTCAACGCAAGTAGCGCATCCTGAAGCGTTATCATTAGCTCCCACTTCATAAAGGTGAGCAACTAAGATAACCTCTCTATCCTCCTCCTCTCCAGGTATTACGCCAGTTACTATTGGAATAGTAGCATCTAGAAACTTCGTCTTCACTTCGACATGAACCTTAACTTTACCTTTCCTACACAGTTCCCTTAATAACTCTCCTTTTCTTGGACTTATCGTAAAGCCAAAACCTCCCCATATGTTCCTGGGAACGAAACAATAGTTTTCCCAATAATTAGCATCAGGGACAAGGAACCTACGTTCTCCTGGGAGCCAATATGATATTATACCTAATGCCCCATACTCCATTGCCTCGTCTCTTATCTCTCTCATTCTTTTAGATGTAAGTACTACTTTTCCGGATATGGCACTCTTATCCTTAAGATCTTCCCAAGATAGAAGCTCAGTTGTGATGCCTCCGTTAGGAGTAGAAGCACTTAACGTTGCTAATGAGACGGGATTTTCATCATATGATGTAAGGATTCCTTCCATATCCTTTGGCTCAATTATCTTTACGTAGGCCTTCTCTACCTCCCATCCTTGAGGTGTAATCCAATCTCCATATTTTGTCTTTCCATCTGCTTTCTGTTCTATTATCTTAACATCCTCTATCCCAGAATCCTTTAACTCTTGAGCGATAAGCTTTGCACTATTCCAGAAGGCCGATAATGTCTGACGTACATCAGACATGTAGATTTCAGCGCATAAGCGTTTTGCTCTTTCCCCTGATATATTCTTCCAGAAGATCCTAAAAAGTCGTTCATACATGTATCATTCCTCCTGATTAAACTGTATTATGATGGCCTTAAAAACGTGACCAAGGGTGAAAATAAATGTGTTAAAATAATTATTAAGTCCTGTTATGTATCTTAATGTATCTGCTCAATGAGGCACATTTCTAAGTATTCTTTCAGCATTGTCATGAAATATGGCCCTTATTTCCTCATCTGTAAAGCCAAGCTGAGGCAATAACACTTCCCAGAAGTGCCTTATCCTAAGGAAGTTCTCAGGTGTCGTATCGGTACCGTAAAGGAGACGACGTAAATCTGCATCATAACGCAATCTATTCTTTAGCGCTAACGCTACCCAGAATGTATGTCCACCACATATGTCGAAGTAAACATTCGGGTTATGATGCATTATTACTGCTGCCTCATCACACCATGGAAGTCCCAAGTGTGCTCCAATTAGGATTAACTTTGGAAAACATCTCGCAATTTTATCCAAATAGGCGGGCCTCATATACCATGAGGTTGCCCTTATCTCCTTGTCTATATCATTACGGGCAACGATACCCGTGTGAAATAGTATTGGCATCCTATATTCCTCGGCCTTAGCATAATATGGAAAGAACTCCTCATTATCATAGGGCTTGGTTGGCTTTATCACCTTTATTCCGGTAAAACCTTTAGAGTATAAATTATCAATTACGCTAGGATCATCTTTCCCTAAATGAACGAAGCCAAATCCTTTTATTAAATCAGGGTATTCTTTAAAGGCTTCTTCAACCAGCTTATTCTCATCCCC
>QMSL01000158.1 GCA_003649665.1 Thermoprotei archaeon
AATAGGCATAATTCGTGACTATCGGAAACTAGACAAGAGGTCTAGGCATCTCCTCGAAAAAGTACTTAACGTCATATATTTCATGCCAACCATCGAACGGATACTATCCATAACTCGATCTAAAGGATGGAAGTATAAGTGGAAGGTGGAGACTGATAAGGGATATTGCGAATTCGAGACGTGGGGGAGATGCGCTAGATTGCTTCCAAATGGACGTATAATAATAACTGATACAAGTGGAAATGTGTACCAAATAAAGAATATAGCTAGCCTTGACTCAAAGAGTATAAGCTGGCTTATGTTCATCCTCTAGTAATTGAACTACGTATAACTCCCCCTTCTATTTTTTACATATAGCCCCTTTACTATCTATAAGTTCTTCTCATTAGACCACTATACGGTTATGGTCTCACTAAATTACGTTACTTTAGTAATATTACTGATAGTCATTTTGGCTTTAAAGTTACCTTATCACCTTTACGTATGGAAAAGTATTTAAGTTTCTAATGACACTATAATAGCATGGAGGTGAGATGGCATGGCATTAAGGTTTAGGTTTAGGATTAAGAGAACTCGAGATCCTAGGCATAATGAGTTCACATATTACGATTATAAAATGAATTCACAATATCGCAGATTCTCCGAGATAGACTATTCACTATTCGTAAGGTTATTAGCAGGACGAATGGTATAGCGTAGAAGTCATAACATAAAAAAGATGAATTTTTAGGTTCCCTTCCTATGCGGTCTCCCTTAGTTTCTTTAGGAGCAGTATTATCACTATGAGTAATATTCCTATGACTACGCCCTCGCTTATGGGTATCATCTTATGTATTGGCTTCGGCGGTAGTACTATCGTCTCAGTAGTGTCAGCTCTTACGTCTATTACCTTACCTATGCTCTCGGCTAGTACTGTATACGTACCTCTTGGCACTTGCTTAAACGTTACCGTTCCATCAGTTCCAGTAGTTCCCTCAAGTACTGCTCCATCGGGAAGCGGCAATCTTACTTTCACGTTTGGAACTGGTGCATTATCTCTTACCACTTTTATCGTCACGTAGTATACATCACATACCGCTCTGAGCTCTATGTTCTTCGTTAGCGTTATACTCTCACTGTATACTACTATGCCATGCCATACTACCTCTACTCTATAATTACCCATTGGTAGATCTCCTACGCTAACTGAACCTGAGCTATCAGTCGTTCTCTCAACTGTGACTGGTCCCATTATCCTAACAGTTGCTCCAACTAATGGCGTGTTGTGGGAATCGACTGCTGTTACTCTTAATGAATACCTTGGAGCTCTTACTACTAGTACGTCTACTGCCATTGCCTCAGTGTATACCTCCGTTCCTGGCCATGTTGCCATTATTACGTATGTACCTACTTCGTCTGGCTTCCACGTATAACTGAACTTGCCCTCTGAATCAGTCCTGACTTTGGCAAGAACCTTCCAGGCCTCTGCTCCTAACTTGTAGCTGATGGTTATCTCAATGCCCTCAAGAGCTGGCTCTATATATCCTGATATCGTAACCTCTTCGCCTAATGTTATCTGAGGTGGCGTTACATACAGGTATAACTTAGTCTTAACGAAGCTCACTACAGTTAATCTTACGACGTTGCTCTCTGCTCCAAAGTACTCATCTGTTCCTGGCCATGTGGCCCTGAATTCTATTATCCCTGCCATAGTCGCGACATAGGTATAGCTGAACTTACCTTGTGCATTCGTAGTTACCGTAGCTAGCGTTATCCAAGTACCTCCTGGCAATCTATATTGAATTGTTATTGGTGCTCCCTCTATGGGCGGCGTTAATTCTCCAGTAATTATCACCTCTGAACCTAATATCACGCTCGTCTCCGATAGCGCAATGGTTAATCTTGTCTCTGCCTTGACCCAGAAGTACGCCTCAGCGCTTACGGGAGTCCACTCAGCTGTTCCTGGCCATTCCGCCTTAACGTACCATCTACCTAGCTTATCTGGAGTGAAGCTATAGCTAAACGTTCCATCAGCCTCTGTTGTAACGGTCACAGTGTTTACAGTTCCATCAGGTGCCTCTATTGTAAGGGTTATATCCGTGACCATGGCTGGCGTAAGCCTACCGGTTATTGTGACGACCTCACCTAGCTTAGCAACCTCGGGAGTTACTGTAAGCGTTAAGCTACTTACCTTCTTACCTACGCTTAACATTACTACGTCGCTCTCGGCGCCGAAGTGAGTTTCATCGCCTGGCCATCTGGCCTTAAGGTAGTAAGTGCCTACTTCTGGAGGAGTCCATGTGTAGGAATACCTGCCTTGTGTATCAGTCCTTACTTCAACCAGTTTAGCCCATGCACCTCCTTCCTTCCTATACCATATCTCTACAGGTGCATCAGCTACGGCTGGGCTTATGGCTCCACTTATCACTACGCTCTCACCAAGCCCTATACTAATCGCTGATAGCGATATTGAGATTGAAGTTGGCTGTTTTACATAGAACGTAGTGGTCTTCTCCAAATTGTAAGCAGCTATCTTTACGTAAACAGTATGCTTTCCAAGTCTTGCCTGAGGACTTAATCTAAAGCCCGTACTGAACTGATTGTTCGATACGGGTACTTGATCAACGTGTTCTATAGCTCCTACTGGATCACGTACCTCAATTGTAACCTGAGTGCCATCAGGGATTCCAGAAGTTTTACCAGTTATCGTAACGTATTCACTAGGTGCATATTCAGGCTTATCCGTTTTCAGTTCAACTATTTGCTGAGCTGAGATGACGTAAGCTTGAATACTTGTGAGCAATAGCAACGATAGTATCATGATGAGGGAAAGCTTACTACTCCACGACATGAATAACCACCTCCACGGGTAATGCGAGGGGGTTCCCTCCTCCGTAGATGATCCATGTATCCCATACCATTACCTTTATCGTATAATCGCCAAGCCTCGCCTCCATTGGTATTCTCCATCCAAGGGCAAATGAATATGTTTCACCACTTGATAGAGTCCTTGGACTTGCTCCGATGGCAAAGACATACTGCTCTGGATCCATGATCCTTATTATGGTCAGTGTTGAGATTGTTGGTGGCGCTGGTGCATACCCGTAGTAATAGTAATAAGCGTAATAACCATAATAGTAGTAATAATAGTAGTAATAATACGTTGGTACTGGTAATCCTGGATACTTTATCGTAACCTCCACATAGAATACCTGTCCTCTTCTGAATTCGTATTGCTCAGCTCCCAACTCATTGAGAACTCTAACCTTGACTATTTGAATTGGGTAGTAACCGCTTACCGGATTAGCAAATGCGCTTAAATAAGCGCTTATCACAATTACTAATAATATCGGGAATGCTGCTATTGAAATCGCCTCTATTATTGTGATTGCCTTTCTCTTCGGATCCTTCTGATGCGCTATTGAAATCCCCTCGAATTTACTTATTTCCG
>QMSL01000159.1 GCA_003649665.1 Thermoprotei archaeon
TACCATTGGTTAATGCTTTCTTTCTTGGTAACAATACGCCAGCAGGACTATTCCATAGAATGATTACAGGAGTATTCCTAATGGTTCAGGAAGCATTAAGTTACGGTACCGATATAGTCCTGATAGATACTACAGGGTGGATCAGAGATGCCCAAGGTAGGAACTTGAAAATGCATAAGATAAGAGTTGTAAACCCCGATATAGTTATAGTACTCGAGGGCGCTCATGGCGAGTTATCGCACATAGTTAGAGCCGCGAGCCTTTTAACGGACGTGATTTTAATGCCAAAAGGCATGGCTAGGCCAAGGAGCAGAGGGGAAAGAAAGAAGTTAAGGGAAATATCTTACAGAAAGTATCTCATGGGTAGTAGAAATGTTGAGATATCGCTAAATGATGTAAAGGTGATTGACGGGCCTTTACTAACGGGTATCATGCACGTATTAAAACAGAACAACAGGGAATATTACTATGAGATAAATGGAAATATTATTAGAGTATACGCAAGTAATACTAGGCTTAGTAAGGAGGTATATAGTGAAATCATTCGCAGACAATCCCCTTATAGCGACCTAAAGGTAATAAGCAAGAGAGATATAAGGAACTTACTGATCGCAATGTACGATAAAAGAATGAAGTTCCTAGGCATAGGGATAATACAGGATGTAGACTTTAATAAGAGGATATTAAAGGTCTACACCTCAGTAGACAAAGATAAAATCAAATACGTTGAAATAGGATGGATAAAGGTAAATCCTACCTCCTTCAATGAGGTGGGGAGGTATTCCCTATGAGTGTAAAAGATGTGGAGAAATTAATTGATCACGCGTATAAGAGCAGTTTAGTTGAGGCTATAAATCTAATTACGAGCTTACGCGAGCGAATTATTGAAGAGAAGAAAGAGGGTAGATCAGGTGATGTCAGGATACGTGACGCTCTAATAACGTTACCTAAGGATAGCACGATAGCAGTAGTTGGAGATATACATGGGGATATACATAGCTTAAAGTATATACTCACAAAAATAGTGGAAATGGAAATCCTTGAGAATGGCTATCTCGTATTCCTTGGGGATTATGTTGATAGAGGGCCATACTCTATAGAGGTGCTTCTAAGCCTAGCTATGCTAAAGGAATCAAACAATGAGAGAGTATTTCTTTTAAGGGGAAATCATGAGCCACCTCCTGACTTACTACCTTATCCTCATGATTTACCTTATCAGGTAATGAGGAAATACGGAACGGAAGGGAAGAGGCTCTACGAATGTATGATGAAGTTATTTAACGAATTGTACGTTGCGGCAATTGTCGAGGAGAGAGTATTTATGGTTCATGGCGGGATTCCAGTAAACTTCAATAGCATAGACGATTTCGCACGTGCAGTAAAATTACATCCTAAGACAACCTATTTGGAGGAGATACTATGGAATGACCCTACGGAATATTTAGAGACTTGGGCGCCATCACCTCGTGGTGCTGGAAGGATATTTGGAATAAAGATTACACAAAAGGCATTAGAAATCCTTAAGGTAAAAGCCATAATTAGAGGGCATGAACCATGTCCCAATGGTTATAAATTTAATCATAAAGGGTTGGTGCTAACGCTCTTCTCTAGAAAGGGAGCTCCTTATTTCAACGAGAAAGCGGCCTTTCTGATAATCGATACTAAGGAGTTTACTGAGGATAATGTTAGAAATGTGCTAGAGAGGGGTATCGTAATATTCTAGCGTAGGAAGGGCAGTATTGGCTCAGGTGGTGGAGGTATACGTGCCTTTGCTCCTCTGAATATCTCAGTTCTCCTTGATCTAGATATTAACTGTATTAAGCCCTCCTTCTCTAATTGCCTTAATATCTTCTTAGCGGTACTTAATTTAACGTTATATTTCGATGCGATTATGTACGGGGTTAATAGGGTAGCTTTTGGTGCCTCTTTCTTTATTGCCTCATATATCGAAGGATCTACAAATGTAAGAGCAACTTGCTTTTCCTTTTCCTCCTTAACCCTTCTCCTCTTCTCCTCCTCTTTTCTTAATCTAAGCAATTGTTGTTTCTCCATCTGCTTAAGCGTAAGTTTCTTTCGACCGCCCATTAAGCTCCCCTTTCTAACATAAGGAGGCAATAATATAAGTTTAGCGGGCTAAGAGGAAGATTATAAGATAATAAATAGTGGAGAGTATCATTAATGCTATCACTATATAGGCCATTATCTTTCGCTTAGTCACGATCCATCGCCTCATCTGACATAAAATAATTAAAGCTATTTAAGTTAAATAATTTACACGAGGGAATATGGCGAAAAAAGTTCCAAGTAAGCTAATAATACCTAAGGAGGTCTTCTTTAAGTTAAGAGTTCAGAGAAACCCAAACGTAGTGTGGAAGAAGTATCCCTCAGGTGATGTGGCAATAATGCTTAAAATGAAGCAAACGTTTTGGGCTAAGTTCATATCGTTCTTTGCAGATCTACCTGAGACAAAGAAATTAGTCTTAGATAAAATGGGTTCAAGAATATGGGAAATGTGCGATGGAAAACATACAGTCCAGGATCTGATAGACATGTTAGTTCGTGAGTACAAGCTTAGGAGGAGGGAAGCTGAGGTTTCACTGATAGAATACCTTAAGAGACTAATAAAAAGAGGATTAATAGTCTTATTGCCTCCCGAGGAGAAGCTAGGGGGAGAAGAGAAGGATAAGAGTATTGATAGTAACAAGAATCAATAGAACACTGCTAAGTAGGATAAACCATCTGCGTAGGTTGTCTAGCTCCTTCCTTCTTGACATATATTCCTCTTCGCATTTAGGCGAACAGAACTCCGCATCGGCAGGAATTACTTTCCCACATACCCTACAATGATTATGAGGAGGTATGGCGCTTTGCCTTTTACTCAATGTCATTCACCTTAGGTAGATTTCTGTTAATTGTATTTTTATACTTATCCTTAAATCCCCCCTAAGTATGCATCATTAGGAAAACGATAAGAAGTCCGAGGGGATCAATATAAAGGGATAGTCCAATGAGAATATGTTTTAGGTATGATTATGAAGATCTTCTAGGAGAGCTAGAGGGCATCACTAGAGCTATCTCTAACTTAGGCTCGTTAGCCATATCATTCAGAGATACAAAGGAGTTACTAAGTGCAGACATTGATTTATTGAAGAGAATAAGTACGGTAGGGGAGGTAGACATAGCTATAATTGAAATTGAGAGGGGGGATATTCCTATGATAGTTAATGAAATTGATAACATTGCAGATTTCCTGGTCAATATAGGTGCAGGTGTACTTATGGTAAAGTACAAGGAAGGAATAGAAAAAGGCATCTTGGATCGTATAGCAGAAGTATTTAGAGATTATGATGTGAAGCTATCATGGATCCTTATAAATAAAGGTAGCATTCGAAGCATGCTAGAAGTAGTGAGGA
>QMSL01000160.1 GCA_003649665.1 Thermoprotei archaeon
CGATCCCTTTTTATAACCGAAGATCTTATACGCTCTTTCCTTAAACAATTTTAGTAACTCCTCATCTAACGTTACCTTTAATTCTCCCATTTTCCCAAATTCCCTTATGGGAGTAAGGACTGAAGATATAAATGTTTTTCCCTACTTAGACAATTACTAGGGACAAGCTTAGTGTAGAGAACTTAATGAACTTGCCATTAAAAATACAAAATCGTGTCTCGGTCGCTTTAACTAAGACTTCGTGAAGTGACGCTCCCATTTTCATTACCTACCTTTACCTTAGCTAATACCTCCGTATTTAAGCAGGGCGCCAGGCAACGATGAATGCATTATGGGCGCTCTTTCAGATTTGCTCAGCTCTATGGCCTTGACTACTATATCTCTACGTCTGCTCATGATGATATGCATCTCCTTGACTATCTCCCCATGATGCTCCTATTGCCAAGGGCTTCTCTAGCTCTTCTAAGGCTCACCAGCGCGTCGATTTGACGTATTGAGGTCCCGATTGCTTATCGCTTATCTTAATTAATTTAAGATTGAAAACTTAACCAAACGTGCTCGCTAAGTAGCTTAAAGAAAAGCTTCACCTTGAAACCTAGAGAATAGGTAAAGATAGGCGTTCTTCTATTTAAGTTATAACTCCTAAGAGAGGTGTATGTAGATTTTAGCCTGAGGGTCCTCTTTCTCTAGCTTAAATGAGACTATTCTGTGATATCCGTTCAGCCCTATAACATTCTTACCCTTCTTAATCCTATATTGTTCTTCCTCGGCTTGACAAGCAGGTAGTAAGAGATCGTACTCATACACTTTTAGCGTATTTTCTTTGGTGGAGTTAATTATGAGTACTGGATTATCATAGCCCCAAAGTGGTATGCCTCCCCACGCTGAAGAGCCAACCATGCTCCCAGGTATTACGAAGCTTACAGGCGGAGGAGGAGAATAGAGAAGTGCCGAAGTGTTAACCACTAATATATCTCTATGCCCTACATCTATGGGGCTCGCATCTAGGGCCATGAGGTTGGCTGTATCCGTTGTGCCTAGAAGTACTTTATCTCCGACCTTCTCCATGGAAGTTACCCTAGCACCTAAGGCACCGACTATCCGAGCCATAGGCGGCGTTATATAAACTAAAACTGTTGGACCTACGATAGTATTGAGGGCCTTAAAGAGTTCCTTCTCCCAAGGTTTTCTCGCGTGTACAATGCCGTGTGTGAAGGAATTAAATGCTGTAAGAATTCCTCCGCCTAATGGTAGTGCAACGGTTCTTGTAGGGGAATAACCTGACTTAACGAAATCAAAGAGCCTTATGAACCTAAGTGGCTCCACGCTAGGATCAACAGGATTTCCCACAAGCACCCCTCCCTTTACGAACATAAAGAACCTAGCGTATGCCGAGCTTGCACAACCGGATAATGGCTGTTCCGTGCCATGGCCATCCACGCTTATCTTAGCATAATCGTCTATCAATCTCTTAGTCCATTTACCTGTCACCATGTCCATACATTGAATACCTTCCACTCCCTTACTCCAGTCTCTCATGATGTCGAAACACACGTAGTCTAGGTACGTGCTACCCTTTAGCCCTGGATCCTCGCTCAGCCTTTCCTCCTTTCCGCTCTTCCTATCTAGAGCGTAAATCCCTAGGTGTTCGTGCCCATCAGCTCTAGCTATTATGAGTCTATCATCCACGGGATTATATACTATCTCCGAGACCTCACCCGCCCACTTCTCCTCATGCTCTATCGTATCCTTCCATAATAACTGCACTTCATCTTCGAGTATGTCATATACATGTACATGACTGAACTTATTGTAAAAGAGGATAATTCCTCCATGATCTTTCCTCCCACCGTAAATTGCAGGCGCATGAACCCATCCACCAAAATAGATCTTATCATCAACGACCTCGACTGCACTATACGTATCCCCGCCCGATCTAGGACCAGGGCCTTTGCCTATATGTTCAAATCTGTAGACTTTCTCGCGATCATCCCTGATGAAGTGGGCTTCAGCCTCGAATGCCAGTGTGAAATAAAGCACTCCCTTATGGTATCTAAGTCCGAAGATTCCCCCTGAGCCCCATTCCGGGCCATAGCGTGGAGGGAACCTGTATAACTTTTCGTATACGAACATATCCATCAGCAGAATTAAGGAGACTTACTGAGATTATAAAGTTTTCTATCAAATCATGAGATCTTAAAGAGAAGTCTCAGTTAGATCTTTGGTATACCTTATTCTTATAGCATAAACGTCGCTGAATTTTTCTCAGCGACCGGAAATTCCTCTGAGATCTTCAGCGACGATTCCATAGACTCTCTCCCAGCTGACTAGGAGTTATTGCTACAATATAATGCTTATGGCAGTAGTTTACACTATTTCATCCAAGTAAGACTTAGCAAAATTTCTAAGATTCAAGTCCGGGTTATGTTAATTATTTGCTAACTTGTCGATTTTAGCTATCAGCCCTCTTTTATTTATTCTCCTTACAAGGATAGTGTCTATTCCTATACGCTCCGCATATATGGCCATAGGCTCATCATCCGTTATTAGTGTCGCATTATAGAGCTTAGCAATTGCCATGAAATAGGTATCGAAACCACTAGCTCCTGTTTCAAGAGCCAAATCGACAACTAAATCCCTGATCTCCTCCTCATAAATCACTTGGTAGTCCTCCGCAGTTCTCAGGGACTCTACTACCTCTCTAGCTAAGCTCTTCGAAGCAAGTCTTGTCAATACGCCCGCTACCTCCACGAGGGCCGCGAAAGGCAAAAGCACTTTTATCCGCTTCTCCTTTAGCAAGCGGATTAGTAGCCTTGATTTCTCATGCGTTTTGATTTCGCGCTCATAGATGTCTCTAGGTAGCCATCTACCAGGCTTTAGAATTGCCTTCACTATTATGCTTGTGTCGAGTACCACCTTACCCAACGTTCCCTACCCTCTCGGAGAGCCTTTTCGACATCTCTTTTAGCCTCGATGTTACTCTCCTTAACGAGCTCGGGGAACTCCCTAGGGAGTATTATTATTCTCACTTCCTCGCCCTCTCTAAGCTCAACCTCTTCTAAAGGCTTCAGAACGCCTCTTTCAAACTTAGCACGAATAACCTTGGACACGCACATCACCTAGTAGGTAGTAGGATTTAGACGTTATTAAACAAACTGTTATGAACTCTTATTTTTAAACGACGTACTTAAATCTTAATAACTTATGAAGAAGGCTAACTCGTCAAATATTTGAAGTACGCCAATTGCTTAAAAGATCTCGACGTCTTTAGCTCTTTCAAATGAATGTGCATTTTTATAGTGTGAACGTCGCTGAATTTTTCTCAGCGACCAGAAAC
>QMSL01000161.1 GCA_003649665.1 Thermoprotei archaeon
AATGAGAAATTCAATACCATCATCACGAATCCCCCTCAATCGGCTGGAATGAGTACCTGCATTAAGATAATCCAAGAGGCACCAAGATATCTCGTAAGTGGAGGTATGCTTCAAATAGTCTTTAGACATAGTAAAGGAGGAAGTCGATTGGCTAATGTAATGAAAAGTGTCTTTGGCAACTGTGAGGTCTTAGCGAGTAGATCTGGATACAGGGTGTACGTTAGCGTCCTAGAGAGCGAATAAGGAGTAGGTTTAAATCCCCTTTTAGGATACTTTGTTAGGGCTCACCATGACTAAGATAAGATACGTCTGCAGGGATTGTAATAGAAAACGAGGAGGCGGATATTTTAGCTTAGAGGAAGGGCAAGAGCCCATCTGTCCATACTGTGGCTCAAGGAACGTAAAGAGATTAAGCAAGAGCTAGTGACTTAAAGGCTTCTTCCGTGATATGAATTCCATATCCTCTTAAAAGTAACTTTAATTTGCTCGATTCTTATTAATGGAGAGATGATGAGGGTACTCCCTCAGGACTTTTACTTAAGACGACCGGATATAGTAGCGAGGGAACTTTTAGGCAAACTTCTGGTTAGGGTATATAAAGGCATTAGGCTATCTGGTTTCATAGTTGAGACAGAAGCTTACTTTGGAGAGGAAGATCCTGCCTCAAGGGCTAGAAAAGGCGGAGATCTAGCTATGACAATGAGAGGGGAGGTCGGTATAGCATTAGTATATGGAGTTCATAGACAATGGCTTCTTAACGTAGTAGCGCATGAACCGGGAAATGCAGGAGCAGTTCTTATAAGGGCGATAGAACCATTTGAAGGGATTAACATGATGAAGAAGCTAAGGGCTGTAAACGATATAAGGAATTTAACGAATGGCCCAGGAAAGCTAACTCGTGCTCTAGCAATAGATAAGCGCTTCCATAAGCGACCTCTTTTCCTTGAATATGAATCTCTAAGGATAGAGCAAGGAAGGATTGTAAAACCTGAAGAAATAGGGGTATCGTTTAGAGTAAACGTAACAAAGGACATGCCAATCCCATTAAGGTTCTATATAAAGAATAGCAAGTTCCTTTCGAGGTAACTACTTAAGCTCATTCTATAAAGCTTAGGTTTCATTGACATTCTTCTGAAACTTATCATCCTATCGATTATGCATAATTAAATAGTGTTTGAATGAAATAATACCATGTATGGAATCCGTAGATCCATTGGATATAACCGTATTGAAGGAGCCATATTACGATATGCTTAGCGAGCATTTCGCTCGCCTTGTATACGAATTAGAAAGACATCGTGAGCAGCCTAAGGACATTTTCTCATGGCAAGTTACGTTAAGAAAAGCCTTAATGAAATCACTTGGGGACTTCATGTACGAACGTGGTGATCTTAATGCGAGAACTATTGATAAAATAGAGAGGAAGGATTATGTAATTGAGAAAGTAGTATTTGAGAGCATACCTAAGCTATACGTCACTGGAAATTTATATATACCCAAGAGCGCTGACTTTCCCGTTCCTGGCATACTTCGAGTCCATGGTCATTGGTATTATGCTAAGAAGAGTGCTCACGTTCAAGCAAGTTGTATCGGTCTAGTCAGAAGGGGATATGTCGTCCTAGCTATTGATACGTTTGGTTATGGTGAGAGGCGTGTCCAAGGATCACATATTGATGGTGTTTGGCTTTACTCCGTCGGGCTTACACTTCAAGGGCTCATATTATGGGATAATATTCGAGCACTTGATTATCTCATGAGCAGAGATGAAGTGGATCCTAAACGAATAGGTGTGACTGGCGCCTCTGGCGGTGGTAATCAAACGATGTACTTAGCGGCGATCGATGATAGGGTAAAGGTCGCAGTTCCTGTAGTATCTGCTGAGGTCTTTGAAGATCAAGTTGTTTCAGGTAGATGCATATGCGAATGCATACCTGGAATGTTAAGATTCGCCAATGTGCCAGACATCCTATCACTAATAGCGCCAAGGCCTTTACTAATAATTAATGGAATTAAGGATAGAGGCTTCACTATACTACGTGCTAGAAAAGCATTCCTCAAGATCAGGGAAATCTATAAGGCATTAGGATGTGAGGATAGGGTCGCTCTTGTCGAAGTTTATCATGGACATGGATATTATAAGGAAATGAGAAAGGCTATGTATACATGGTTTGATAAATGGCTTAAGGGTATTGAACATGATGAACAGGAGGAAATAATAGAGGTAGAGTCTGAGTTATCCGATACTCTGGACTGCTTTAGAGAATTCCCTAAGGATACGCTTACAATTGCTGATATATATTATCGTAAGGCGGTGGAGCTTCGTAAAAAGCGAAGAATAAGAGATTTAAACAAATGGAGTGATATTAAGAATGAATTGAAGAAGAGAATTGTTAAGGACGTATTCGGAGGATTTCCTGAAAAATATCCTCTTAACGCTAGAACCTTAAGAACTATCGATTTCCTCTCCTATCGTATTGAGCTAATCACATTTAGAAGCGAAATGGATATCATAATACCTGCAATCCTCATAAAGAGGGGTTTCTCTAACATAAAACGCCCCGTGATAATCTATTTAACTCCATTAGGGAAACATGCAGTAATGGCTAGAAGGGATGTACAAGAACTCGTCGATAAAGGGTACGCAATCCTCTCTATAGACTATCGAGGAATAGGCGAGACTGAATATGATGAACTAATAGCTACTAAGAACTCATTAGTCGTGGGCAGACACATACTTGGAATGCGAGTTTACGATGTCATTCGAACACTAGATTACATAAGTACTAGAGATGATTTAAACCAAGAAGATATATCTTGTTGGGGAGAGGGCGAGGCTAGCCTTATAGCCTTAATAGCAGCCGCGATTGATGATAGGATTAAAAACGTCAGGTTATACAAGATGCCTGTCACGTTAGAGTCTAGAGATGGCTTCAACCTTCCTCCTAGCGTATTTGCGCCAAATCTGCTAAAGTATGCTGACATACCTGAAATCGCAGCAATGATTGCCCCTCGTGAGCTAACTCTGATAAAACCCGTTGATCCTAAGTTAAGACCTCTTCGAATCAAGGATGCAATTAAGTATTTCGAAATCACTACTAAGGTATATCAGCTAATGGACGCAGAAGATAAGTTTATCATTCATGAAAGCAACTATGTCTAGGAATTAAATTGGTGAGGGCTCATTTTTATGGTAACTATACTCTAGGACGGGGTGAATAACTGATGTTGTTTAAGGCATCGAAAAGTATGAAGATCTTATTTATAGCTTTACTTATAACATTACCTGTGATGTTCCTTATGATGTCAAATAAGGATATTTTAAG
>QMSL01000162.1 GCA_003649665.1 Thermoprotei archaeon
AGTATGGCTTAAGTACCTCTTCGTCTTAAAGGGATTAATGAGAATGATGAGACTTGCACGTCGCTGAATATGATGAACCTCCACCGGGTCTGATGAAAACTACGACATCATTAAATAAAAATATTTAAAAATATTATCGCCTTTTAGCAAGCTCTAGTCAGTTTCTCTCTTCATGATGTAATAGATGGGTAAGCCAGCGAAGATGACGATAATACTGTATAAGAGCAGACTTACGCGCGCTTGTCCTATTAAATACGCTGATAAGATGAAAGCTAATAGTGCTATTACCTCCCCTCCCTTTATCCTTATTCCTTTAACATCAGAGGAGCACTTCATCCTGTTAGCTAGTAAGGTAGGTCCTATTGATAGATACGGGATAAGCATTAGCAGATTACATATTATGGTTATGTCTATAAATGACCCTATTATTATTAGAGCCAATGCGCCAATTAGAGTTTGGCATATAATAGCTATGTAAGGCGTTCTAAATTTTGGATGAATATTCGCGAAGATCCTTGGAAATACTCCGTCCTTTGCATATCCGTATATTATTCTTGAATTGATTAAAGTCGATGAATTCATCACTGCTATGAACGAGAATACTAAGAATAGCGAGAAGAAGGAGCCAGCAAGAGTACCCAAAGCTCTTCTTACGGCAATTTCTACACATTTAGTCCCATATTTTGCTATATCGCTTCCTAAGGCACCTATGGTCGTTATTGCTACTATGACATAAAGTGATATCACCAATATTAAGGAGAGCACTATCGCACGAGGAATGTTTCTTTCAGGATCCTTTATCTCTTCGCCGGGGATCACGACTTCTTCTATTCCTATGTAGGCCCAAATCACTATTAGAGACGCCAATCCAATATTCTTGAGAGCGCTTGATAAGAGCTCTGAGGTACTTGAGGCATTAAAGGTAGTGAAGTACTTTCCGGGAGCAAAGTTCTCCAGTTTAAAGGTGGAAGCTAATACGCTCACTACGAAGAATAACAATAGTCCGATTTTCAGTATAGTCAGAACATCTTGTACTTTACCAGCAACCCTAACTCCAATTATATTAACTACCATAATGCAGAAGAGTACTATGAGGGCTAGTACTAAGAGCTTAACCTTGTCCTCAGGTATGCTGAAGGCCAGTAGGATACTTTCAGCAGAGGCTAATGAGAGAGCACCAAGTGCTAGTGACTGAGCTAACCAATACGACCATGAGATGGTAAAGCCAGCTACTTCGCCTAGTGAATCCTTTACAAAGTAGTATAAGGAACCGCTTTCAGGTCGTCCTGATCCAAGTTCGGCGAAACATAAGTATACTAAAGCTACGATAGCACCAGCCAGAATCCATGCAAGAACACCAAAAGGCCCCATAAGACTGCCGACTGCGCCATGTAGCTTCACTACACCAGTTCCTACAGCGCTACCTACTCCTATTGCAATAGCTTCCGCTAGCCCAAGCTCCCTCTTCAAGCCAAATATTACGTCCCCTCCAGATATAGTATCTTGGTTAAAGGAAAGTATTTTAATTTTTCCATTGCATGCTTAAATAAACACATAATTAGGTTAACTATTACTATAGGGTCTCTAAATCGCCTAGTAGCCCTTTAATAACATTATCTATGTTATTTAGAGATTGTTATGTGAATTCCAATAAGTAGTATAAATTATGAGTAGGAACTTGGATAGGTACTTTTATGCATAATATTTATAAGCGTGAATATAATATGTGAAAATGGGAACCGCATGCCTTCAGGTATAGATTATGGTAAAGTGAGGTGTATCGCCTTACTTCTTTCAATCACGCTATACGTGAGCAACATTCTTGCATACGTATTCTACCATCACCTCATAACAACCATACCTCCTACACAGAGAATACCTCCCGTCATGGAAGTTCCAATTATCTATAAAGTTCTCTTCTTCCTCTCTATCGTGGGGTTAGTGTTACTTATAGTGCATTTCGTAGGTAGTGATCTCGGTAAAATAGTTATGTTCTACATTGTTACTTATACCTTGCTTGGTCTAGCGAGACTAATTCATAAACTCATCAACGAAGTAGGTGCAGCCATTAAAGCGCATGGTAGAATCCCAATTGTAGGAGTCCTCACAATATCTTCACTAGTTTATCTAACAGTACTGATTCTATCGTTAATTGTCCTTGTTAAGGTAAAAGGCGTAAAAGGAAAGGTAGCGCCTCATATTTATATTGGTACGGCGATATTCTGCTATCTTATAGCGATAGCGATTAGGTTTCCCCTAACGGCAGGATCATATGATCCCATCATTGTAGGCTTAGTAACATCTGGCATACTAGCTACCATTACGTATGTGATATCCAGTAAAAAGCGTGATATAAAGATGATCATCATCCTCTCAGCGATCGCAATTTCTGCAGTACTTTTCTTAGCGTACCCAGTATACATAGCCTATTTTGGAGGAGTAGGTATAGAGTTAGGATTAGATCTTCTTTTCATACTATTCACAACGTATCCGCTACTGATTTTAGCTCTATTTAGAATGTACCAGTTAGAAAAGCACAAAGTAATTCTCCTTGCTGACTGTATCTTAGTTATTCTCCTACTAGTGCTTATCCCAACGCCATTTATTAGAATACCTTGGACCTACTGCCAATTCCCAATTATGCCTCTATCGCTTACTGTAGTAGCTTACATTATACTTCTTCATTCCATTCGCATAAGGAAGTAGCTAGAGTACTTAAAATTCCTGATCATTTTTCTTAATATAAAAACTCTAATAACTACCTTAGAAGTAGTTATAATATGGTGGGCATAATTGGGTAGGTATATTACGATATCTACGAAGGTTAAGAAGGAGATCTGGGAAGAGGCAAAAAGGCTCAACATAAATATATCCAGTGTACTCAGAAAGGCATTAGAAAATGAGATCCACAGGAAAAGACTTGAGCTTATTAACAGATTGCTTGATGATTTAAAGCCCGAGCTAGATAAAATCGATATCTCCCGAGTAGTAAGGCACATACGTAAAGATAGAGAGACGAGGTAGTATAACAATGAAGGAATTACTATTTGACGCTTCATCAATGATTAGAGCAATTAAGGAAAGAAGGGTAGACTTATTGATTAAGGGAAACATTCAACCATTAACAATATACGAGGTATTGAATGCATTCTGGAAGGAGGCATATCTAATTAGGACGATAAGTAAGGAAGCAGCAATAAAAGCCACAACATTAATTAGTGAATTAATAAAAGAGATGAAGATATTAACGATAACCGGTTTGGAGAAGGAAATTATCGAGTTAGCCCTTAACCTAGGCTTAACGGTATATGATG
>QMSL01000163.1 GCA_003649665.1 Thermoprotei archaeon
CCCTATGTAGTTATGAATCTTATTCTCAGCATGACAGGAGCAATCTACGGGTATACCGGTCTAGCTTTTCTAGGTCTCATGCCTATGTCCTCTGATAACTGGGGCGTCCAGATATTTGCTGCCATACGGGCTGGAGGTGCTCTCTATTCTGATAGGGCTATTATAGCTCTTTGGAGCCCCATAATAGTTATAGTCCTAATTCAATATGCGCTCATAAATTTGGCGAGAGTTATGGAGGAAGTGTTTAATCCCCAACTTAGACTTAGCATATTAGGTGAGGAAGAATGAGAGAACCTCTTTTAAAGGTGCGGAATCTAGACGTGTATTACTATAACATAAGAGTATTGCATAGAGTTGGGTTTGAAATACGTCGGGGAGAGGTTTATGCGCTAGTAGGGGAAAGCGGCTGTGGAAAAACAACCACTGCAAACGCGATTCTCCGAATATTGCCTGAAATAGCCAGAATTGGAAATGAATCCAGTATACTATACTACAAGGATGGTAGAGACCCCGTAGACCTTTTAAAGTTACCAGAGGATGAGTTCTCAAGAGATATCCGATGGAAGGAAATATCAATGGTTTTCCAAGGCGCTTTGAACGCACTTAATCCTACGATAAAGATTAAGGCTCATTTCTTAGAAACCGCAAAGGCTCACGGCATTAGAGACAAGAAAGAGGTTTATAAGCGAGCCTACGAACTATTGAGTGCTGTTAAGCTTGAAGCTGACAGAGTTTTAGAGTCCTATCCCATAGAGCTAAGTGGTGGCATGAAACAGAGAGTCCTAATAGCACTAGCACTTTTCCTAAATCCAAAGTTCGTGATCCTCGACGAGCCGACAACAGCACTAGACGTTCTCACTCAGAGAGAGATATTATTCCTCCTAAAAGAATTAAAAGAAAAATTCGACCTCACATATATGTTAATCACTCATGACATAGCATTGGTAGCGGACATAGCTGATAGAGTCGGAATAATGTACGCTGGAAGAATAGTTGAAGAGAGTAGCGTCGAGAAAATATTCTATGATCCAAAGCATCCCTACACTATCGCATTACTGAGAAGCGTGCCTCAAATAGGCGACTTTAAGAGGCTACCGGAGGGTATTCCTGGAGAACCCGCAGACTTTAGAAAGCTCCCTCCTGGATGTCCCTTCCATCCCAGATGTCCAGAAGCTACAGAGATTTGTAGACAAAAGGTTCCACCCCTTATAGATTTAGGTGATAGGAAAATCGCTTGTCACCTCTATGCAAAGGAGAAGGTGAGTTAGATGAGCGAAAATGTAATTGAAGCAAGAGATATTGT
The DNA here is from genome assembly GCA_003649665.1 of Thermoprotei archaeon. Classification (GTDB taxonomy): domain Archaea; phylum Thermoproteota; class Thermoprotei; order QMSL01; family B3-G16; genus B3-G16. Next base: position 1,304 of record QMSL01000163.1, read on the forward strand.
GGTAAGATTTTACGTTTCGGCTGGTCTATTTAGACGGAAGCCCTTTAATGCAGTTGATGGTGTGAGCCTGGCAATAAGAAAAGGATCTATAGTAGGCTTAGTAGGTGAAAGCGGTAGTGGAAAGACAACTTTTGGGAAAGTAACGTTAGACCTCTTAAGACCGCATAAGGGTGATGTGCTATTCCGAGGCAAGAGTATCTATAACATGACCTCTCAGGAATATCGAGAGTATAGAATTAACGCCCAGTACATACCTCAGGATCCTTATGCCAGCATAAACATGTTCAGGAAAGTTGGGGAAGCCCTCTTAGACATAGCACGTTATCATAAGCTAGATCAGAGGTATGGGGTAGACATAATGGATATCGTGCGAGATATCATGATTAGAGTTGGACTAAGCCCACCTGAGAAATACATAAATAAGTACCCCTTCCAATTAAGCGGCGGAGAAAGGCAAAGACTATCTATAGCTAGAGCACTAATTCTGAGACCAGCGTATGTTGTAGCAGATGAACCCACTACCATGCTTGATGCCTCACTTAAAGCTAACATCGTGAAGACGATAAGAGATATGGTAAAAGAGTTCGGGTTATCACTACTCTACATAACGCATGAGATTACGCTACTACAGTATTTCGGGCCTGAGACGGAAGTCGCAGTAATGTATCTCGGCAAAATAGTTGAGAAAGGTACTGTAAAAGACATATTGCTGGATCCCATACATCCTTACACTAAAGCTCTCCTCGCGGCAATTCCAGTACCAGACCCTAAGGAGAGATATACAAGAAAGGTACTATTGAAGGGGTCTATCCCCTCACCCTTAAATAGACCATCCGGATGTGTACTAAGTGATAGGTGCCCCTTCGCAGAAGCGATATGTAAAAAGGAGCCTCCACAATTAAAGGTAGTATCACCAGGTAGAGAAGTCGCCTGTCACCTTTTTAGTTAAAATATACTGTTCTACTAAGCGAATCTACGGGCATTAGCAGAGGAGTTAGTAAGTCTAGAGGGAGAATCCAAGAAGAAATTATCAAATTAGGATGCGATTGTCCTCAATATAAAAAGCAAACATCGGTCTCACCACGTATAAACTCATTAACAAAACTCTTTGAAGCAAAAAGGCTTGGAGTGAGGGTGCGTAATATTTAAGTTTCCTTATCTCTCACATCATTAGGTATGATGCTTGGTTTCATGGAGGACTCATGCCCTAATTGGCGATGTACTGTTTTCATTTCATGATGATCGTATAGATAGGCTTATTGATAATAGTCTAGTACATGACCTCTCAAGGATTGATATTGGTAAGCTCGTGGAGGTAATTAATAGGATAAAGTCATTGTATCCTAGTGATGAGAGGGCGCTATACTACTTCATACTATATCATTATCTAGATGGGCTTGTCGATATGTAGAATTCAAGGTTGTCGACTACATCCCTAGTAATGGATGCAGCATCGTGAAAGACTAATAATATAACCTTGCCTTCTATGACGTCTTCTAGATTCTCAGCTGCTTCCTCAGGGGCATCCTTGAATATATTTTGACTTTCTCACGTAATGCAAGAGCCATCATTAAATCTCGGTTAAGTAGTTTACTGTAGGCCCTTCTTCCTCTCTCAAGGAGTTCATTTTCAGCGATTAGGATTTTAGCGGGGCGCTCTTGTAAAGGCGCATTCACTTGCTATTAATAGGCTTATCATAAATGTAAGATTCATTTATATATTTGATTGTACATTTAGTGAGGTACGAGGTAAGGAACATGCCATTTGATAAGCTATTCAGCCCATTAGATATAGGTCGTCTCAGGGTACGTAACAGACTTGTAATGCCTCCTATGGTCGTCGGCTATGCCGGACCTAGAGGTGAAGTTACGGAGAGGCTTCTTGCCTACTATGAGGCTAGAGCACGTGGCGGTGTTGGTTTAATAATAGTTGAAGCAAGTTATGTTCGAGAAGATGGCAAGTTAGTTGAAGGTGAACTAGGAATATATGATGATAACTTAATACCAGGA
>QMSL01000164.1 GCA_003649665.1 Thermoprotei archaeon
AATAGTACAATAACTCTACTTGCGATTTTAAGAACGTCTACAGAGAAGGCCTACTAAACCCGAGGAAATAGGCGTAATATATTACAAGAATTCAAAAAGACGCTCCTTCTCGCTAGGATAGAAGACTACCTACTATTGAGTAGTAGTATTGTCGGATTTTATGTTGTACCTAATGCTGTAATGCTCTCTTATCAATAAGCCTAGCGATAATCAATACTGAGCGAGGCTTTAACTCTATTCTCTGGGGTGTTAAAACGTAGTGTCTGATCATGAACAAAATCAGCCCTGCGCGGGGTAATCATCCTTAATAGTCATCCCTTTCGAGCTTCATCATCTAATGTCCTAATTATTCATGTATTCCTATAATATGGCACTATTAAAATATTAGGATGAGCGCAAGTATGCCGACGTATTACTTCCTCTTATGCAAAGCGTGGTCTCTTCGAGAGCAACAGTGGCGTATATAGTGGTAATTTAGGCATGCCTTTGCATTCCTCTTCTAACCTTCTTATGAGCTCATTCATGTCTAGTTCAGCTATTCCGTCGCCTCGTATTCTAACGCTAAGTCTCTTGCCCTCTACTTCCCTCTTTCCTATTACGATTATGTAAGGAATCCATTCTCTCTCAGCATCACGTATTTTCGCACTTACGGTTTCATCTCTATCATCTACGTCGCATCTAAATCCCTTATCGTTTATCTTCATCGCTACCTCTATAGCATGCTTCAAATATTCAGATGAGACCGGTATCACCCTTACTTGAATTGGTGAAAGCCATGTTGGTAACTTTGGTACCTTTCCTTCCTTTATTCTTTTCGCTGCCTCCTCTAGGAGAGCATATATCCACCTCTCAATGGATCCCATTGAGCTATGTATTATTATGCAGGGCTTCTTCTCATTGTTCTCATCTATGAAGTATATTCCATATCGCTCTGCATCCTCAATATCCAGTTGTACAGTACATAGTTGGGCATTTCCTCCAACTGAGTCTATGTATTGGTATTCGTGCTTTATGACCCAATAGTGCTTCCTTTCAGGTAATAGTTCGATAAAGGCAGGAACACCAGCTTTTTTAATTAAGCTATGAACCCATTCCTTATTCTCCTCATAGAAGTCCTTTACTATTCTGAATACGAGTACGTATGGTAATCCTAGGGCATTAAGCAACCTTGTGTAATATATGAAGAGGACTTCATATTCCTCCATACCTTGCTTGATATCCCTACAGAAGCTGTGAATATCAGGCATTGTAAATGCCCTTAACCTCCTTAAACCGACTAGTTCCCCACTTTGCTCAAGTCTGAATGCCTTAACTAGTTCATAAACTCTTAAGGGTAGTTGTTTATACGTCATAATGACGTCTTTCATCATCCTGAAGAGACCGAAATCCCCCGCAAATCTGAGTAATAGCTCTCGGTTACCTACGCGTAACCTATAATCCCTCTCCCTAAACCTAGCTGCCTGCCTTGCTATATCTGGCTCGTCTAGTTTATACATCATTGGGGTCTCTATCTTCATTGCATGGAGCTCCTCAATCGCTATTTTATCCGCGAACATCTCGAGTAAGTTCTTTAAAAGCTCACCTTTGGGATAGAACCTGAAATGACCACTATCCGATGCAGGCTCGTAATCCACTAATTCCAATCTCCTCATTAGGCGTATATGTTCTGGTGTCTTATGTGGCTTTTTGCCAATCTCCTCAGATAGGATGTACTGCTTGAGTAGAGGGTATTCATTTAATACCTTTAACTTCCCTATCTCGCCTTCATCAAGTATGACCTTATATTCATTTCCGCTTGGATCTATAATGAGGTACTCGCTTGGCTTTTTCTCCTCTTCCTCTATCTTCTTAACCTTCCCAGTTATTTGTCTAGACAGTTCTGATAAAGGGTGACCTTTACACTTTATCATGAAGCTCTTATACCATCCAAATGGTGCCCTATGTACCTTAACGCTTCTTTCTCGTAGTCTTTCCTCAAGGCCCTTAAGTATGTCCATTGCGACCTTAGGTCTTGCTAGATCAGAGGAGAGATGTGCATAAGGATAGATTACAATGCATTCTGCTGCAACCTTGTTGAAGACATCCAATATCGCATCTACGGCCTCTAAGATTACGCTCTCAGCCCTATCCTCATCTGAACTCTCAACGGTGGTGAATACTACAAGTGCATTTGAGACCTTTAGCTCCTTGTTATTGTCTAAAGGCTCGGGCTTTTCAACAGCAGGCTCCTTAGCCGTATATTCAAATTCATCGGCATGTATCAACAATAGGCGCAATCTATCACCTTCTCTCTTGGTGACATCATATATGTACTAAGATAATTATGTAAAATTTACGCTTAGATCAAGTCTATATCCAACTCTCTTATCCTTAAGTGTTTAAGCTTATCCTTTAAGGAGAGATACTCCTTATCAAACGCCTTGGCTTCCTCCTCAATACTCCTGCCCGTCGTCCTTGTCCTTACCGAGAGTGCACATGTGCCATCAGGAAGAAGCGCATGTTTAATACAATTCACGTATTTACATCTATACCCACTACATACGTCGTTTGCCCACATACACCATGGCTCTACTGTTGTGGGATTTATATTAGCAATTGCTCTAGGCGGTAATATCCTTCCATCCTTTGTTACGAACTTTAAGGACTTCTTAAGACATCTAAAATAGGGACAACGGGGATCACATTTCTTCGGCAATACTAGCTACACCTCACTTTTCTCAATATTCAATAAGCCTGACGTAGGGTTATTAAGTTTAACTAATAAGTTATTTTATATGGGGTATAATCATGCGATTAGCGGTATTGGGTGGTAGTTCCGCGAAGCCTTTAGCGTTCAAGATAGCTAAGGATCTAGGCGTAGAGTTCATAAATGTTGAGACTAGGAAGTTTCCAGATGGCGAGAAATACGTGAGGATATTAGGTGACGTCGAGGGGAAGAACGTTGTAGTAGTCCAGTCGATGTACCATAGACCTGATGAATACCTTCTCGAGTACTTCCTAATGGTTGATGCCTTAAAGGATTTAGGAGCTAAGAAGGTAATAGGTGTAATTCCATACTTCGCATATGCTAGGCAAGATCAGCGCTTCAAGCCAGGTGAGGCAATAAGCTTAAAGACTGTCTCAAAGCTCATAGAAAAGGCTGGTACAGACGAACTTTATGTAATTGACATACACAGGCATAGAGTTGAGGAGGCTGAGTTCTCAAGATTAGTTAACATCCCCGTATATTACCTCACTGCAATGCCTGAACTAGCTAAGTACGCTGTTGAACATTTCAATTTAGATAATCCCGTAGTGATAGGCCCAGATG
>QMSL01000165.1 GCA_003649665.1 Thermoprotei archaeon
TCACCTATGGTTACGGGTATATTGACATCCTCAGGCCTTATTTCAAGCCTTCCTACAACTTCTGTTCTGCCTATGCTACTACAGAAGACGGGGAATTCTATTCGCCTTATCTCCCATGTATCTCTACATCCTCCATCTACGACTACGCCTTCAACTCCCTTCGTTTTAGCTATTAGGGCTATGGTGGATCCCCAGAATCCAACATCAGGACAACTTGATGCGTCAATTACGATCACGGTTCCAGGCCCTGCGAACTTCATAAAGTGATCATAGTTAGCTCTAATCCTATACCATTCCTCCGCATATTTATCGTATTCTTCGGGACTCATAGATGGTATCTCCTCTTGGACTTTCCTTGTTTGAACTGTAATTGCATATCCAGCTAGCTTTATACCAGGATATAAAGGTCTGATTCTCTGAGAAACTAGGAGCCTTTCATGGAAGCCGTAGCGATCTAGTGCATCTACGACATCTGCCACTCTAATGGATTTATATCTCCTCACTAGGTTAAGATCAATGTTAACCACAATCACCCACCTATGAGGACTTCTTATTAATGAGTACATATAAGTATCCTTGAGAGAGGTTCTCCTCAGAGGGCTCGTCTTTCCTTTTGTCGTTAATCCTCATGTTTAAAGAGTCAAGGTAAATTATTCAATAGTGATTGCTATGTCGTTCATACCAGAGTGGGAGTTCAGTATTAAACGTAATAATAGAGGCTACCTAGTTTATGGCATTTTCATGCTCTTCATAAGTATGGTATTGACTATACGCATGTTTATGGGAGAGTATAAGCATTGGTTGTACTTCTTACCATCTTTTATACTATTATCGCTCTCTATGTTATTCATCCTACTTTACGTAGTGCTTCCTCGGGATATTATAGTGATTAAAAGGGATACTCTTTACCTGATTAGTGGAGATAAGAGGTTGGAAATACCATTTTCTAGAATAGTTGCAGTAAGCTTAGTTTACGAGAGGAGTTTTAGTCGTACCTCTATTCTATCCCATCTAACGATAAGGTATAGGGATGCTATGTCGTATTCTAGGATTAGATCGCTTAAGCTTAGAACTATTTCTTGGAGCGAGGATGATATTGTAGAGCTCTATCGATATTTAAACTTCTTTAGTAGGAGGTATAAGTACGAGGTCAAGGTGATAAGGACTATATTCGCGTTTATGCATTAAGCTCTCTACCCGTGAACTATAATCCTATTCTCCATTGTGTTACCCGATAATTCCTACATTAGCCAATATAGTGTATCTAGTGTGCAGTTAATATTAGCATGCCTATGATAAGGATCCATCATTATAGAAAGTAATGCATATGCACAATTTTATTGGGAGAACGCCTATTATATTGGAAGAGGTTAGATTTTGAGGGAGACTGCAGTGAGATGGATTTACGATGAGGAGCATTAAGAGAGCGTGATTCGGTAATAATACCTAAAAATAAAATATATTTAAATAAAGTTATAATGAAAGAGCCGAGTTATGTCTGTTCCTCGTCTTCTTCAAAAGTCAGATTGTTGCTTTTAAGTCTCTCAATTAGATTGTGTAGTGAGGACCAAAACGTTTTACTTAGGAGTTCGTCTACGCTATAGATGTTGAGGGGCATCATTTCCTTTAGTGCGTTCACTGCTTGTAGGAGGTTGTATATTGTGTTTATGATTTCATTAATGTTTCCTTTATCTATAGTTAAGTTAACTTCGAAAAAGATTTTGAATACATATGGTATCTCATATATGTTCATGCCCTCGTGATATTGTTGTTCACCTTGTTCTATGTTGAAGTGAACCCTGAATTCTTCAAGACGTCCTAATATCGTCCTGCTGAGAATCTTACATCCTAACCACTTCACTAAGCATAGCGAGGTTAATTTGATGAGGAAACTCTGAAGCTCTTCAACGTATTCCCTTCGCATGTTAGCCGGAAGGGATATGATGAATATTTCGCTTATTATCATAACTTTGATAGAGCATTCTTCGTTGAAATAGTCTATGCAGAGTTTTCCGTCATCACTAATAGCTTCCACTACGAAGCCCCTGATAGTGCACCGTTCTTTAAGAAAGATGAGGATGTCGAGCATATCACGCAACAATTCTATCATATTTACGTTTGGGCTCGCATTGATAGAGGAAAGGAAGGAACTTGGGGATATGTTTACCTCAACTTTTACTATATCATTCATAATCTTTGTATTGATGAGGGGATCCCTAAGGTGCCAGTTGGCCGCTTTTCTAATAACGAAATCTAAGAGCTCAAATAATTTCAACTTATCACTCATAGTAAGCTAGGGCTTCTAAAGTGCGCCTTCCCTCAATAGTTCCTCAATATCCTCTATATACTTTTTCACCTTCTTGAATTCTGATTTTAGCTGATCTATATCTATTATTCCTTCGTAGAAGGTCTCTCCATGTAGTACTTTATATCTTGCCATATACCTATCGAGTATTCCAAGTCGCTCTATTTCGGGATTTCTCCTTTCAAGTTCTCTTAATAGTTTTCTTCTTTCAAAGTGACTGGCGGGTAGTCTATGGACTAATGCTAATATAAGTGCATTGGTGGCTTGAACTACAGCATTCCAGGCCTTCTCTGAGGAATCCCTTATCCCTATGATGTCGTTTTGGATATTGCTTCTGTGAATTCTTCCTCTGCTCGTTTATAGAAGTCCTTCGAGATGTCGATTAGTGTTCTCCAATTTAGGGGCATGAGCAATTGTCTTATCGAGGGTCTAGAATTTATACTTATCTTCCAAGAGCTAGGATAAATGACATGTCTCTAGACCTGTCTCTTACCTTGCGATAATAACTTCTTCGTAGGAATAAGAAGTGCGATTGAAGGAGAGGAGATTAGCGTAAGTAAGAGTATTGCTAAATCCCTACCTATATAATCGGCTATGGATGCTGCTATCGAAGCTGGTAATGCTATTATGGATACTAACGTATTATAAGTCCCTACTGCATCGGCTAGTCTCTCCGTTAATCTTCCATAGATTATGTAGAACGAACATGAGAGCATGTAGCTAAAGGGGATTACCCAGGCTATCGAGAGCATTATAGGATTATTGGAGAGGGCTAGCGTTGTTCCTGTAATTAAGTGAAGAAGTATGCCAAACAAGGTACCTAAGAGGGGACCATAATGGTCTATAAACCTGCCAATAAATGGTGCGAGGATCATTTCGATAGCTACAGCCAATGTTGTGATGAAACTGTACGACATTTCACTAGCTAATATCTCAAGCATTTTAGCCCTAGCTAATCCTTCTATTGACCATATGGAGAACCATAATATCA
>QMSL01000166.1 GCA_003649665.1 Thermoprotei archaeon
CATAGAGATTCGTTTTAGCCTTACATATCGTAACTATATCAATAATGAGAAGAGATGATAGGCTTACAGCTGCAAGTATTATTAGTGAACTAAAGTTCCTCTTACTCATAGTGACTCGATATAATAACAATCTCATCATATTTAAATCGACAAGGTGTACTGGTAGTTGAACTTTACTTGCTAGTACTTAAAATGAATAAAAAGGCGTAAGGTTTAAGCTGGTGCCTTCTTTATGGGCTTCGTCTTCATGATTACTAGGACTGCAATTATTAGCTCTATTACGTTAGGTAATACGATATAGTACATTATTCTCTGATTACGCTCTACTACCTTCATGTTCTCTGCATACTCTAATGCCTTACTTGCATGATTATATACTCCTTCCATATCTCCCTTCTTAAATGCCTCAGATGCTAATCTAACTTCTTCCTCGCACCTCGCTAATAATTTTGCTCCACCTGGTGTTCTCGGCTTGCTCTTCTTTAATGCCTCTAAGGCACTTTTCGCTGCCCCCCAATTGCTAAAGGCGCTTACAATTAGCTTGGTGAACTCTGGCCCTTTGGTATGTGGATATAGCATTAATGATACCTTAAACTCTGTACCCTTTGTAACATCAACCTCAAATCCCGTTAGGCCGCACTTTATTGCGAATGTAGTGCCTCCCCATCTTCTATCATCATCAAATAGATAGCTTAACGATGGTGGGCTAAGACATATTATGACTAAATCTCCATATGGCGTTGACGTGTACGCAACTGAGAAACTTCCGGAGGAGAGCCTATAAATCGTGTACTTCTTAGGACAGTTGACCTCAGTTATAGTTTTACCGTAGGCGAAGTATATCTTACTACCTCCTAATACATCCGTGCTAAAGCCTGCATATATTGGTACCCATGCTGCTCTAAATGTGTCATATGCTCTTGCAGTGAGGTTAGCTATTATCATTCCAGTATTATATATTACATAGGTTGACTCAAACTCCATGTAGCAGTTCGTTTCCGGTGGAAATCTTGAATGCGTTTTCACTATAATGCCATTCTCTATATCCTTAACATCAATTGGCTCTATAACCTCTCCATAATACCATGTCCCAGCTCCCCATGACCATCCCGATCTAAACGGGTAGTATCCTAGAAAGTCTAATGCCTTTACTTCTCCTATGTATAGTTCTGCTAGTCCTCCCGTCGCCTTTATTGTAAAGCTTATTTCACCAACCTTAACGCGTACTTCCTCTGGGAATACTTCATATGATACCTTCTGTGCACTAACATAACTGAAAGGTGCAATTATCCCCCATATAGCTACCATTACCAAAAGTAATACAATTCTTGTAACCACGGCCTTTTTCACATGTATCACCTCCTTATCCTTATTCCTTTTATACCAAACAATACTATGACTACGAGTGATGCGGCGGCTGGAATTATTATAAACCACGTAGCTATACGCAGTACTTCTGTTCTATATGCTAGTCTTGCGTAATTATATGCTTGATTAACTACGCCAAGTGCGCCATCTACATCACCCATGCATATGTACTTGAGTACTTGTGGTAGCATTTTCTCGGCCTTCTCTACGTACTCTATTGCCTTTCCAGACTTTGCTATTCCCTTCACTTTCGCTATGTACTTGTAAGTCGATACTTGTTTTGACAGTGCCTCTACAGCTTTTGCGTTATATTCAGCGCCTTTCTTATGTGGGAATACGAGGAATTTTATGGTAGCTCCCTCTCCAGGTGCTAGGCTCTTCTTATATGAGAATCCCTCCACTGTAGGCATTACTGCATAATAATCAGCTCCCCACGCTCTATAATCTTGAATCCATCCTCCAATGACGGGTGGAGTTAAGACTATGAAGAGTAAGCTAACAGCACCACCAGGTGCCGATATCTGTAATATATCAAATGCGCCTTGGTATAATATTCTCGTAGCTGGCTTAGCTGGCTCTTCCTTCATGTAGACATCCCCTATCTTAGATCCCTCTTTGTATAAGGTAGCGTTTCTCCCCATGTATACTTGGCATGGTAAAGATGCCATTACGACAGCCAACTCGTATTGTGAGTCCTTAAATGCAGTTATGTTCTGTACTACATAGACAACTCCCGACTCGTATACTTCATGAACTGTAACTACATCAAGGAATTGACTATACTGTGGTCTATTCCACCTTGCATATGTAATTATACGCACCCCTCCCTCAATCATTTCTATATCGGGATCCTTTACTACATCGCCAATGTATGTAGTGAATCCAGCACCAGCCCATTTTGGTCCCCACATGTATACCGCTGTATCCTTCAAAACTGTAGTATCATCAACTATGTACTTCCTAATTCCTCCTGTCAAGGAGATGTACACTTCAAAATGGGGTCCTCTTACAATTACATCGGTGTCTGTTACCTCGTAGCTTATCTTTCCTCCTTGAGCTCGGCATAACAAAACGCTTGTACTTAGTAATGCAATGAGAGCGATGAGGCTTAGGATAATTCCTATCATGCGCTTCATATTCATAACAAACCCTCAATTAAAATCTTCATCGTTTTCATTATTTAAAAATTTTTTACTCTTGTTACCTATTCGGGAGTTTAATTACCTTTCACTCCCCCTGTTTGAATTGCGTAATTGTTATATAGTTATTGGATTTTGAGAAAAATATGGGGTTAACATTATGACGGCTTCTGAAGTGCGAAAGCCTAAGTTAATCACATGGCGCTTCCTATGCGTATTAACAGTTACTGCTATAATATGTACGGTGCTCTCACAAGTGTTTGATCTATATACTCCTACATGGGCTAATCTCTCTACTGCAATAGGCGGGAACCTACCAATCGTAGTAATGTTCTTAGCTCTAGTAATAGGAAACTTAGTACCAAGCAAGATTAGTAGCAAGCACATAGCCCTTATAAGCGCTGTAGCTTCCCTATCAATATACCATTTCCTATTCAGTACTCCTTTAGTAATACTTGATAACTTCATTTCTGCTAGAACTGCGCCAGCACCATATAGGGAAATGATAGACTGGAACTGGGGTCCTGAGTTACAGTATGTACAGCAAATTTTACAAGGCGGCGTAAAGGACGTCCCCTGGAGTGTTTGGTTACCTTCATTGTCTTGGTGGATGTTATTTGGATTTCTATGGTTCCTATTCTACTCAAGCTTTCTATCAATTGTAAGGAGGAGATGGATAGACATAGAACTACTACCATACCCAGCAAGCTACCAATGGACAATACCA
>QMSL01000167.1 GCA_003649665.1 Thermoprotei archaeon
GTTATAGCTAAGGGAGTAGCGGTCATAGGAGAATTATATGGTCCTCCTTATGAGCAAGCACTAGCCGTTAACGTAAAGGGACGTGGATTAGTAATATTTGTAGGTTGCAGTCATCCAGGAGTTGATAACATAGTTAAAAAAGCAGTAAGCGATCTAAATGAGAAACCATATATCGTAATAGGTGGCTTCCATTTAGTAGGGGCGAGTGAGGATAGAATAGCGTCAGTCGCTAATTCGTTGATTAAGCTTGGATTGAAAAAGATATATCCCATGCACTGTAGTGGAGATAGTATAAGAGGATATATCCGAAAAGTACCCAGAGATATACGGAGATGGAGGAGTAGGACTAAAGATTATAATAAAGGAGAGAGGATGAATTCAATCTCAAATTGCGAAGCTTTAACTTGATTTTAGGAATATATACTAACATGGCCTATACTAATCTATATAGAGTGCGTGTTCGAGATTGAATTCGATCGGGATGTACTTCAAAAAGAAGATGGTATAGAACTGCTTGAACCCATCGTAGTCTCTTCAGTAGATGACCTTTATGACTTTAACCCAAGACATACTATTAGCTATAAATGCAGGCCTTGGATCACAGCCTACCTTAATAGTCCTTGGCGACTTGAGATTGCCTACGGTATTTTTGGGACTTAATTCGCTCAGGATGAAGCCCGACGGAATGGGAGAACAAAGGATGAACTGATGACGCTTTTATATAAAATCATATACAAGCATATAAAGAGGTGAACCCGTCCAGAAGTGCAGTCTTCGGATCTTCAGTAGTTCTTTCCTAACAGGCTTACCACCGTAAATAGCTGGTTTCTCAATCACAACCTCACTGATTATCCTAGACGAAAATGAAATAAATAGCTTTAAGGAACTAAACCTATAGTCATTAAGAATTCGTAGGTGTTTATTTTAGGATAAACTAAGACATTATTAGAACATGATGAACTGATGGCTGGCTGATGGTGATGAATCCGCTGTTAGCTGATATCAAGTAAAGTAAAATTAGTAATATTAAGAGATTAAGAAAATTAAATATCTTCTTTTCTATATTGTGGTCTAGTTCCATGTGCAGCCTTTTGTGGCGGTGGTTGCTCTCCTCTATGAATGTATTTGTACGCCCTTCTATGCCTTTCTATGTACTCTTGGAATGATTCGAAGCCGAATTCCTTCTTCAATTCCTCGATGCTTATGCTCTCATCTATGGGTTCTACTATAAAGACGTCATCTCCTTCATTTGCATAAGACTTTATTTTGACGCGATCTCCGTACTTTTTGAGTATTTTATCGGGTATACTGTAATTGAAATCGTAATGGCATACTACGTAGTCTAGGTTTATATCGTGATATATCACGTTTACAAACCAATCTGTTTCGGCTATTATTCTCCCACATGGATCTATAATTCTAGACTTATTTGTACGAACGGAGGACACTACGTAATATTTATTGATGCAGGCATATGCCTGTAATGGAAAACCACCGTCATAAGCTGAGACCCAGAATACGACCCTAGCGCCTCTCTTAGCCAGTTCGTTCCATCCTTCAGGGAAGCATATGTCGAAGCATATCTGGATTCCTATTCTCCCGAAATCTAGATCGAATACGGGATAGTCTTTACCTGGAGTAACTCCTCCCTCGAACTCAGTATAATCAGGGGTGCTCGTTACTGGATGAACCTTATCGTAAATTCCAACGATATCACCATCTCTACCAATTACGATAGCAGAATTCCAGATCTTTCCATTACGCTTAGTGATTATCGGGCATATTATATAGCAATTCCCTTCCCTAGCCTTTTTCGAGAAAAGTTCCGTTGTTGGCCCAGGGACTGACTCAGCGAGTTCACGTTTAGGTTTCTTTACGCTAAAAGTAGTAAATGCCTCTGGGAGACATATGAGATCCGGCTTAAAGCGAAGAGCGTAGTCTACTAGCTTTAAGGCATATTTTCGATTCTCTTCAACAGTACCGAAACCTCTTGATGCAAGACATACAGTGGCAATACGCGCTCTACCCAATGGAATCCCCCATAATGTATTAAGGAGATCCACGATATAAAATGGTTCATAAAGTCTAGACTAATCCATGTTCTATCCCAATTACGAATAACAAGACAGACTATTCATCGATATATCTTATAGTGTAAAATACAACAGACACTAGCCGAGCGATGGCAAGGAGTTATAGTAGCGTTGATATCAACTACGCTGTTACTAAAAGGTAGTAGCAGCACTTCATTATGTTGATAGACAATTAAGGAGATCGTTAGGAGATAATGTGATACCTTCATTTAGCCTCATCTCTTATTTTTGTGATAATGCTTAAAATATCCCTTTAGTTTTAAGTATTTATGGATCAACATGCCTTTAGAGAATGTAGTTGAAGCGTATGATCTTACGAAGACGTTTGGCAATATAAAAGCTGTTGATGGAGTCTCGTTTAGAGTAAGGAGAGGGGAGATATATGGTCTCTTGGGACCTAACGGTGCTGGTAAGACCACGACAATACGTATGATCATAGGCATAATAACCCCAGATAAGGGCGAGGCATATATTATGGGATATAACGTCCATAAGGAGCCAGTTAAAGCTAGAAGCTTTATAGGAGTTGTTCCTGAGATATCGAATCCCTATGTGGATCTTACCGTTTGGGAAAACCTCATGTTAATTGGGGGGATATATTGCGTTCCTAAAGAGGTTAGGGTAAGGCGTGCTGAGAAACTTTTAAAAATGCTTGGGATGTATGAAGATCGCAATCGCAAGGTAAAAGCCCTCTCTAAAGGCATGCGGAGAAGATTATTGCTGGCTATGGCTCTTATAAGCGATCCAGATATACTCTTCTTAGATGAACCTACATCTGGATTAGACGTAATTAGCGCTAGGATAATAAGATCCCTTCTCCTAAAATTGAAGAAGCGAGGGAAGACCATTATTTTAACTACACATAATATCGACGAGGCAGGCATGCTCTGCGATAGAGTTGCTGTGATGAATAGAGGTAGGATAATTGCAATGGGTACACCCGAGGAATTGAAGATAAAGTTTGGCAAGTATACTCGTATTTTACTATGCTTCAATAAGGAGGTGGATGTTGAGCTCGTCAAGAAGCATTTTGATTCCTATGAAACAATAATCCAAGGAAGACGATTGATAATAATATGTAAATTAAGAGATATAGAGGAAGTTCTCGATCAGATCTTACGTATTGTTAGGACATGTAA
>QMSL01000168.1 GCA_003649665.1 Thermoprotei archaeon
ATAGGTTCATTCTTCGAGACTCTCTTAGTCTTCCCTATTACAGCAGTGTTTCCTGGTATTGCCATAGGTTTTGGTTTTGAACAATTTCTTGCGCTAATATCTCTATCCTTCATCTTTCCATATACTAAAGTATGGGGGATATCTGGTGGCCTTAGTATTCCACTGCTCATACTTAGTTTCTGGGTGCTCTTTGAATTTCTAGCATTCTATAAGATATTCAAGAGGGCTGTCTAGACTGCCTATAAGGCTACACCGAAATCATCCTAGATTCTTATCTTGAGGCTGCCCTCATCTTGCAAGTTCATGATAAGAGATCAGCCCTTGTAAGCCTCTTCACATATCCGCATAGCTCAGCTTCATCATCAGTGATATTACTAAGTAGCTGGGGTAATTATACTTTTGCGTTCTACATGACTTGCTTCTTTGGATACCATAGACCTCTTTTCTCTAGTTCATTAATATATTTGAGGACTTCTTCATCGCTTAAGTCATACCATACGTGGTAAGCATCAGCTACTGCAAAGCCGAATAAGCTTGAGCGTACGTTTAGACATACTATCTTATTCACATCACGACTTAGCATAATCAATGAGGAGATAGGCGCTGTTGGGGTTGCAATAATTATGTTGGCCGGATTGAACTTTCGGACGAATTTTACTGCTGCCAACATGGTATATCCTGATGCGATTCCATCATCTACTAACACCACAGTTCTAGCGTTGATGAAGTATTCCTTGGTACCTCTAAATTTCAAGCATAAGCGCTCCATTTCCTTAAGCGCTTTTTCTACCTGATTTTGTACTATATCATCTGCTAGTCCCAACTCCATGACTAAATACTCATTTAGAATAAATGTGCCATCAGGAGAGACTGCTCCAAATCCAGCCTCAGTATTCCAAGGTATGAGGATCTTACGACATATCATTAGATCCACAGGTATGTTAAGTTTGCATGCGATATTATACGCGACTGGCATCCCGCCACGAGGTATTGCTAAAATGAGAGAGTTTTCTTTACTTATATTTAACTCCTGAAGTAAGCCGGCGAGTTTCTTACCTGCATCTATTCTATCGATGAACACATGATATTTACATAGAAGATCCTTACAGTATACAAGCTTGTCCCCTAACTTTGGTAAGTTCTCAGTAACGTAGCGATATTCCATGTCTTGATATCGTTTACTAAATGGAAGCATAATCTACTGAATCCTAATCGTACACACTATTATTTTTAACTTTGGTTATTTCTTGTAAGGACACATAACTGAGAATCTGCAATATCGGCATTCCCATGACCATCGTGGAGCCTTACTATCCTTGATTAAGTTAACTACCATTTCCTCGGTAGCTCCTTCTGTTATCTCGTATTCGGCAATTCTATCAGGTGTTATGTAGATCAAGATTACCTTACTAAGTTCAAACAACCATGAGTAGAGCCTACATTGAAGTATATGATGTTCATGCGGTATGCCACTATCACTTCTCGAACTTTTAATCTCAATTCCTATGAGCTCCTTATTCTTTTTGAGTAGTAGATCTAGTCTTCCGCGTATTACTATCTCCTTACCGTCTACATTAATTCTACGTTCCTTTTCAACTTCTGCTTCTACATCATAGTCTATTAGACCTTCCTCAGATGACCTTTTAAGTAATTCTTCAAGACCTATATGGAGAACATCACCTAATATGAAGTTCGGACTGAAAATGTCCTGAAGTAATATTTCAGGGTACCTTAATTCGTAAATGCGCTTCATAGGACAACGGCACAGATCAGTTATCCAGTATACATCAGTTTCTCTACGATGCTTCTCTAACTCCCTCCTACGGTACTCATAAAGTATCTCCTGAAGCAAAATTTCACCTTAATTTACATTAAGGAGATATGATAATAAACATTACCGCTAGTTATGCCATCACCTTAATTGGGATGTTCTAGAATGGAGACTGTGGCCTAGCTAGAGGTCTTCATAGTAGGTGCTACTGTCTTTGCTGGCTTTATGTGTTCAGGCGTAGTTATTATTATCTTTCGCTTCTTGCCCAAGTATACCTCTATTAGATACGCACGACCTCTCTTTCCTATTATTACTCCAGTTTTTCCTTGATATCGCCTATGAGGAGCTGTCCTTATGAAGGTTGGATCTATGTCGATATGGACGCGATCTCCAATTTTGTACTCGTAGAGGAGACGACTTAGACCCCTAAGACCTCGTTCTCGGGGATGCTTTCTTCTTAACTTTCTGCTCTTATACCAGAAGCCATGTGTACGCTTTACCATGCTACCATCACCACACTCTGATTACCTTAGAGGAGAACATTTATAAATTTAATTCCTATAAGGGCTCACTGCTTCCGCCTTATTTGAGCTTTAGCTCTTTAACTGTGCGATATGGTGTTTCGCTATCATCCCCCTCAGTTTCAACATAGTGGACATGCTCATTAAACGTCGTTATTAGTTCATT
Organism: Thermoprotei archaeon; assembly: GCA_003649665.1. Lineage (GTDB taxonomy): Archaea > Thermoproteota > Thermoprotei > QMSL01 > B3-G16 > B3-G16. The sequence goes on from QMSL01000168.1 coordinate 2,459, forward strand.
TAACTTTTCAACTATCTTCTCCACATGTTTTTCTAGCTTATCTATCCTATTCTCTAAACTTTTAATCCTCTCCTCAATAGAGGACATTAAACGATACCCCGTGATAAAGAATTAATGATAGGATATTTTAATATTGCATGCTATAAAGGTAAAAGAGGGATGATGAGCTGATGGCTATCTGAGGTGCTGATGATAGGGTGAGCTACCTGACCCCATAGTGAAACCAAATTTTAAGATATCGAGGAAACAGAGCTTGCTATTAGCTCTTTGTAGTGGATCCGTGACTTGAACTCAGCAACTTTTCCTATATTCCAATTCCTAAGTGGTCTGTAGTACCCTACTATACGGCTCCACACATCAACCTTCTTAGATCCACATCTAGGACATACATCGTACACTCCAACACCATTCCATGAGCACTTGTTGCATACTGTTATAGCAGGAGTTATGCTGAAGTATACGACCTTAGTGTTATGAACGAGTCTATATATGAACTTCTTGAGGACGTCAGGTTCTGGACTTTCTGCTAGGAATATATGCATCATCACGCCACCAGTGAACTCCTGTTGAACTATACCTTCCCACTTTGCTCTTAAGGTAATTGGGACGTCAGCATAATAGGGTACGATACTATTGGAATAGAATGGCACACCGTCAACCATAGGCATTGCGATCTCTCCCTTTTCTACGTCATCCTTAAAGAGCTTATAGTCAAGTATGGCTAGGCGGTATGAAGTTGATTCGCCAGGTACTTCCTCTACATTATATGGTAC
>QMSL01000169.1 GCA_003649665.1 Thermoprotei archaeon
TGTTATGCAGAGAATTTCTAGGATAATTAATGTAAGGGAGCCTCCCAAAGTAGTTACCGTTGGCGACTACGTAACATACAATTGTCTGTCTTATGGCATACATCCTTCTCTCTCAATCGTGAATGGGAAAACTAAGAGAAAGCCTTATCGCATAGATCTAGATAATGTCTTTGATAAAATACTTTACGTATACAATCCGCCAAGCATGATAACTTGGGAATCGTGTAACGCCATAAGGGAGGCTTTTTTAATGGACATAAATGTCCTAATTAAGGTTCATGGTGAAGAAGACCTATTAGGTATTCCAGCTATATATTTCGCGCCCTTAGGATCATTAGTGATATATGGTCAGCCAGGGGAAGGAGCTGTAGTGATTATAGTGACTGAAGAGGAAAAAAATAAAATATTGAACATAGTGAGATTGATGGAACGGAGGCGCCTAAATGAGTAGCCCTAAATGGACGTTCGAAATTACTAAGGAGAGAGAGAATAAGCTAATAGGGAGAAAGGAGTTGCTAGTCCTCATAAAACACGTCGGAATGGGTACTCCTGCTAGATATGAAGTTCGAGAGAGAATAGCTAAGGCATTTAACATTCCGATAGACTTAGTGTACGTAAGGAGCTTAAGGACTGAGTATGGAAAGGGAGAATCGATAGCAGAAGTACATATTTATAATGATCCTAAGAGGGCTCTTGCTTTTGAACCTGAACATATACGCATAAGGAATTTACCGCCAGAGGAGAGGAAGAAAGTCCTTGAAGCAAAGAGAAGGGGGTGAATTAGAGTATGGGTAAGTCTATGGCTCATCGAAGGTATGAGTACGATTATAAGACTGGTAAAATAGTGCTCAAGAATAAAATATGCCCTCGATGTGGACGTATAATGGCTCATCACAAAGTCCCGATTCCAAGATGGCATTGTGGCTACTGTCATTATACTGAGTTCATTACTGAAAAGAGGGAGACAGGGAGCTAGATGGCAATCATAGTTTTAGGTATAGAGTCGTCTGCTCACACGTTCGGAGTGGGGATTGCTAGAGGTGACGGAAGGATACTCGCAAATGTATACTCGTCATACATCCCACGGTACGGTGGGATATTACCTAGGGAGGCGGCAAGACATCATTACAACGTAGCTCATAAGATCGTAATTAAAGCATTGAAGGAGGCAGGACTTAATATTGAAGATATTGATGGTATCGCAGTCGCATTAGGTCCAGGGATGGGTCCCTGTCTAAGGGTTGGTGCCTTCATAGCTAGAATCTTAGCAATAAAATACTCAAAGCCTTTAATTCCAGTTAATCATGCTGTAGCTCACGTTGAAATTGCACGATTAACCACCAATGCTAAGGATCCGCTTTTTGTATACGTATCTGGCGGTAATACTCAAATCATTGCCTACTCTCATGGAAGATATAGGGTCTTTGGAGAAACATTAGACATACCTTTAGGTAACTTCTTTGACACTCTTGCTCGTGAACTCGGCCTCCCACAGCCTGGCACTCCATATATCGAAATGCTTGCTAGTAAAGGAAAGAACATAATCGAGTTACCATATGTAGTAAAAGGTCAGGACATGTCCTATTCAGGTCTACTCACTGCAATATTACGTAAATTTAAAGAGGGCATTCCTATAGAGGATCTTTGTCTTAGTGCTATGGAGTATGCATATGCGATGTTGGCTGAAGTAGTAGAACGGGCTCTTGCACATACTCAGAAACGCGAGCTAGTATTAGCGGGTGGTGTCGCTAGAAGTAAACGTCTTCAAAGGATAATGAAACTCGTTGCCGAAGAGCATGATGCTATATTTAAAGTGGTTCCCGATGAATATGCAGGTGATAATGGGGCTATGATCGCATGGACTGGCGTATTATGTCTTAAAAGTGGCATCACCATATCTCCAGAAGATAGCATAGTTAGACAACGATGGAGAATTGATGAGGTGGATGTACCTTGGATGCAATAAGGTGTGAAATATTGGCGAAGGGCGCTGAAGCAGTAATTTTTAAAGAGATATGGTATGGAATCCCTATCGTAAGGAAAGTTAGAATGCCCAAAGCATATCGAGATCCCCGTTTAGATAGAATACTTAGGCAGAGGAGAACAATAAATGAGGCTCGCCTTCTCTATGATGCTAGAAAGCTCGGCGTCTCAGTCCCTGCTATAATGGATATAAACCTAGACGACACTTATATAATGATGGAGTATATAGAGGGCGTTAGACTTAGGGATATCTTGAATTCCATGAGACATGAGGAAGTTAAGTCAATAATGAAGAGAGTAGGCGTTATGGTTGGTATGTTACATGTCAATGGAATAGTTCATGGGGATCTAACGACGTCGAATATGATACTAACTGAGAGCGGAAATATATTCCTTATCGACTTCGGTCTTGGAATGCACTCAGATGATATTGAGGATTTAGGTGTTGATCTTCATATTTTCCTTAGGGCCCTTGAAAGTACGCATACGCAAATTACTGATATATGCTTTAAATCCTTTCTCTCAGGATACGAAAGAATTGTAGGTAATGAAATGGCATCGCGCGTAGTAGATAAGATATGGGAAATAAGGGCGAGGGGAAGATATGTCTCGCCGGAATTACGTAAATGAGATAAACTTCGTTACTGGTAATAAACATAAACTCGAGGAGGTAAAACATATATTGGAACCGTACGGGATAAGCGTGAAACGTGTTACTGTTGATAAGCTAGAAATTCAATCCAATGATCTATGCGAGATAGCCGAGTACTCCGCTAAAATAGTTGCAGAGAGGTTAAGAATACCCGTGGTGGTAGAAGATGCAGGTCTTTTCATAGAGGCCTTAAATGGTTTTCCTGGTCCTTACTCAAGCTATGTCTTTAAGACAATAGGTAATGAGGGGATCTTAAAGCTAATGCGTGGAGTCAAGAATAGAAGAGCTAGGTTTGTAAGTGCCGTAGCCTATGCTAGGCCTAATGGCTTTGTAAAGGTGTTTATAGGCGTGACGGAGGGTCTTATAAGCATTGAGCCTAGAGGCGAGTACGGTTTTGGTTTCGATCCAATATTCATTCCATACGAAGGTGATGGCAGAACCTTTGGTGAGATGACTCTCGATGAGAAGAGTAGGATATCCCATAGAGGTAAAGCTTTTAGGTCTCTTGCTAAATGGTTAACTGGACACTAGGTGGTCTCATGCGGAAGAAAAAGAAAAAGGGAAA
>QMSL01000170.1 GCA_003649665.1 Thermoprotei archaeon
GTGCTTCTTAACTATAGACAACATAGGAGCTATGATGCCTATGAGCATTAGGAGAAATATATCAGTAATGACGATACTTATGAAATATCCTTGGCTAGTATATGGCATAGATACCCTGAGAAGGATAAAGGACAAGTGCTTTTCAAAGGAGGAATTTGCTAAGAAATCAGGGGTTCCTAAAAGGCTTGTTCGTTCTCTCCTGTACTACCTTGTGAAATTTGGCTTTATAAGGCGCAAGGAGGAGAATGGTAAGACATACTACGAGGTTACGGAGCGTACACATGATGCGTTTAATTATATTTCATGCGTATTATCAGCTGATGATAAGCACCATCTTTACAGGATAAAGGACTCCTATGTTATGATTACGCTTAAAAAGAGAAGGATAAGTGCTTATACTATATCAAGTGAGATATTGAGAAGTGTAGAGGAGCTAATAAGGAAGGAGGGAAATCTAACCTTAGACGAGATCTCTGAAAGACTCGGTATGCGCAAGATAGTTATACAGCGTGCAATAAGAATATTGAAAATGCTTAGCATAGTATGCGAATCCGTGGACGTAAACTCCATTAGACAATGTAATATTCGCGAGGAGTAATATATCCTAACATATTATTAGGGTAATTTCAGGATTATATTAGAGCATGCTGATAGTTTAGCTCATTTTTTAAGTAGACTAAGGCTATATGGGTTAAGATAACATGCTCTATGCTAGGATAATGCCTCGATTGCAGATCATCTTATTATTCATGCTCATTCCCTTAGTTTTATCTTCACTTGTAGTCACCAAAAGTGGAGGCACAAAGAGAGCTTTCATAATTTGGATGCCTTCTTATTCGGAGTACGAATTCGTAAATCCTGATCTATACGACTTAATTGAAGAATTATTAACTGAGGAAGGATATGTAACGTATACATTTCACGATCCTGATGAGCTCTATTCTTACCTAAGTACGGGTGTAAGGCAGGATGATGTGTTAATCAATCTTCACGGCTCCGTATTCCCATTACCGAGCAATCTCCAGGGAAAGAATGGAGCCTTCAAGATAATAGAGCTAATAGGATCAAGAATAAAGGAGAGAGGCCTTCACTTTATAAATATAGCTGGATTGCCTTTTTCTGCCTTCTCTAATAAGAAGAAGGGATATTGGATAAGGTTAGATTTTCAAGGAATTGAGACTTTCGCCTCAGATCTAGGGTACGATGTAAATGTGATATCATACCACTCCTCTCCAATTACATTAACTACAGCACATCTTACCAAGGAGGGAGATGATATCGCAACGAAATATAGCATTATGATGCCGTCTATGGTATCCGCTACTTATAGTCTCTCTACGAATATCGAACCCTTCTTCTCTGTCTATAGTACGGATGCCCGAGGATATTTTGGTATATTTGAGACAGTAGCTCTCTTCAAATTAGGAAACGGATTCTATGGGCACGTAGGGATTGATTGGGAAAGCTATAAGGTAAAGGTGAATGCTGCAATCTTGTTGGCCTTAAAGGTATTAGAGCATAGAGGCGAAAATAGCCTTTACATAATAGCGGCAAATGATGCTGATTGGTATGGCATCGACATGATCTCCGCTAAGTCATATACAGAAGAATTACTCAATTCCCTTAATGTGAATTACTCAGTTATCACACGTTCTGACGACTTAGTGAATATTCTCAACAAGGAGTATGATGCAATATTATTGAACCTCCATGGAGAGGTCTTTCCGATACCACGAGAATACATAAGTGGAAACGATCGACTGGGTATATCAATTTCATACCTAGAGCGATTAGCAGAATTTGTAAAGAATGGTGGTGTCATAATAAACGTTGCTGGAAGGCCTTTCTTCGCATTGAGCAATCGTCTTAAGAACTTCTGGTTTATGGTAGGAGAGAGAGGATTAATTTCATTTTTCTCGTTTGCGAGTGATTATAAGGCATGTGGTTTTGTCTATGATCATTCCTCACACGGCTTTATTGGAGCTGAGCTTACAGACTTTGGAAGATCACTTGTTAGAAAAGTTTATGCTAAATATCTTTGGAGTGGTGTTCTCTCACCTTATGTGATAAACTGTACCATTCCTGCTATCTTCAGCTTCTATAGAACTAAAGATGGTCTTTTCGCTCATGCGACGTTTATTATAGGAGAAGGAACGTTTACGTATATAGGACTTAGCACTGATACGCCAAGTGAGACAATACTTACTATCGTAAGAGTTACGCTGGAACTCTTAGAGAAGAGGAACATCGTAGTAAAGGTGGTTGAGGGTGAAAGTGGGAAAGTCCTTGAAAATACATACATCGAGGTATATACTGTTAATGATATAAGGCTTGCATCAGGTCTTACAGGGAAAGATGGAATTCTTACATTGTTGATGAGGGGAGGAGAATATATAGTAAGGGTACTGCATCCTAGCTATTCGTCTAAATCCGTAGTGACATACGTAATTAATTCAACAGAGCACATTGTAATATCCCTCTATCCCACCATGCTCCATATCAATGTACAAGATGCATTTACACATAAACCCATAGTGAATGCATCAGTTACTATTTATGATGTATTAAACCACATTATATCCTGTGGTACCACTGACAACAATGGTTATGCAGCATTCAAGCTCAAGGAGGGAGAGTACATAATTTCAGTAAGGGCTGAAGGATACGAGAGTAGGAATGCTACAGTTCAAGTCCATGGCAATACGACATTCATCATGCTACTAAGAAATACCGTCACTAAGTTGACCGTAGTAGTGGTTGATTCCATAACTGGAACTCCTCTTTCAGGAGTACTTCTTAAAGTACGTTCAAGCAATGGTAGTTCAAGCTATTCGGTTACTACTGGGATAAACGGCGAAGCTGTTATCACACTACCAAGTAAGGGACCTCTAACGATAGAAGCATATTATCATAATGTAAAGGTTGGAGTTGCCATTGTTGACAGTCCATTAATGCCTGCAGAGATGAAAATAAAATTACCAATAAGCTTAGAGGCGTATTATAAGACCAAGTATGAGGGTCTTAAGGCTAAGTATAGTAACCTATCAAAGATGTACTCAGAACTCAATACGCGATATACTGAATTGCTCTCAGCGTATGAAGGATTAATGGAGAAGTACATGAGTGTAAACAGATCGTATATAGAGCTTCA
>QMSL01000171.1 GCA_003649665.1 Thermoprotei archaeon
AAGATACTCATCTTCATTGACTTTAAGTGGAGGAGTGCCCCAGCCAAGCCCTCTCTCAAATTCTGAGGGAAGCATCACTATCCTGTTATTCTCAACAAATACGCCTCGTACTCCTTCAACTTCCTTGTTAATAACTTCATCTTTATTGACCTCGCCTATCCAAAGGGAAGGAGGAAGGTCCTCTAGATGGGGTCTATGTAGTATGAAGAGCTTATCATCAGTATCGAGTAGGACTGTATCCTTATTAGCTACAAGCTTCTTACGGAGATCTGATGGAAGTGTGAAGAAAGCTGTCTTATTCCAGAACGCATAAGGATCATCTGTTATAGCAACTATAGGTACAGTTCTCTCGATATTAATATTACTGAAGTAGAAGTACGTCCTACCAGTATAGGTCATCACGTAGTTACCATCTATGAAGTGCACTCTCGGATCCTCAGCTCCCCATATATCATATATTGTATGAGGCCATATAACTATCTCTGCGGGATAACATGCAAACGAGAGGTATTCCTGCTCAAAATCTTCAAGGGAAAGATCCAGTCTTGCAATAGCGCTTACGTATTTGTAGTAACCAAGTATAATCCTGAAGTACACATGGACTACTGTTCCACGTACTAGTAATGTGGGATTAAATGCTGTTACTGGATTCTTCTGCGGAAAGTTCTTTAGGAATATCCTATCAGGAGTTATCACGCCTATTCTCTCAGCAATATCTTTACATTTAGGAGTCCTTATGTCTTTAAGTCGCTCTATATACTTCGCACGTGTTACCCACAGCAAGGACATCACCGACAGTTTAACTTCAAGGAATTAATATATAACAAAGAATATTAAAGACAACGCTATACGAGCACATACTTGATCTAAGGTATTGTTAGACTATATTTTAAAGACCTCCTTCGCATTGGTTCTCAGTATAGCAGAGGCTATATCAATGGCGTCGCTCACTGTTAGATACCTCTTCTCGACGTAATAAGTGAGTACATCGACCAATATCTTTTTCATCATCATTAACGCCCCATAGGTCCCTTCAACTACCCAACAATCTCCTCCCCACATAATTCTCCTTCCGCCAGTTACTTCAATTAACTCCATGAGAAGACGTTTTGCAGCAGTAGGGGATATTATTGGAAGCCAGCATAGATCAGCATAGACGTTGCTAAAGGAGAGGAGGAGAGCAGCAATTTCTGAAGTCCATGGATACCCTCCATGAAACAGTATAAACTTAACGTTAGGGTATTTCCTAAAAAGGCTTACTAGATTTAAAGGATTAGAGCCTTCTATTAGAGCTAGACCAGTATGAATTTGTATAGGGAAGGATAGTTCATCGGCCTTCGATAGTATGTAATGCATTATGAAGTCACCAAACTTCTTCTTATCTGCTATACTAAGCTCTTTCTCACTTTTTCCAAATATAGCCCTTGCTTCTTCCTCGCTCACATCATCAAAGCGTAAGGTTCTATCATATGCCAATGCTGATTTAAGACATATATAACCACGTTCTTTTGCCGTCTTTAGAACATAGTCTATAAAGCATAAGTAGTCATCGAAAGTCTCTATATCATAATTGAGCTTTTCAGCTAATAGATAAGGGGAGTTCCCATTATGGTCCCTTGCCTCCCTATTATATCCGAATAGGAACATATTTATCCTCAAGGCAAGAACAAAAAGTTCTTTATCATATCTCTCTATCCAAATGTTCCAGTAGGGGTCAAGTATACATTTCTCAATTCTTGCCCTCTTAAAAACTTCCCTTTGCCAGTCCTCATTCAAGTAGGCCTTCATTATCCTCCTAGATGCTTCCTTAAGACTTAATTCGGAGAAATCGCTTATGTCGACGCCGTGTAGATCGCGTATTGCCTTAATACAACTCCTTAGAAATGCATTACCACGGATTCTTCTTAAACATTTCGCTAATTTAGTGTAATCGCCTTTCTTAGGAATTCTTGTTATCCAGGAGACATAACTTCCCTCGAGAATTTCGAATATTGTAGGCTTCTTTTCGACTATTACGTGATATGGGTAGATGTGTTCATGCGTATCGAAAGTCCATATGAGGGCTATTTCATCCCTTAGTTTTTTAGTAATCATAAAATTTCACCATAATATATATTCGTCAGATCACTTAAAGGCATGACAATGCTTATACGTGTAATAGGGTTAATAAAAATTGGGTAATTTGATGATTAGTGCTAAGGAACTAGTTGCAACGATAGTACTACTATCATGGGTAATATTCGTGGTTTCTTATGTCACAAAAAGGCTTTACGAGATTATGAGGAGGAGGGGATTGAAGCATAATGTGGCAGTATACTATAACAGAAAGATAATACATATACTTGCTGGCGGATTATGCGCAATCATCGTGCCCTTTATATACGATACCCCTATTCTGCCATCAGTCATGGCCATGTTATTATCTGTCTTCACGTATATACCGCATAGAACAAAAAGGTTAATGTATTGGTTTCAAACTGAGGAAAACACTTATGAGGTGTCCTTCTGCATAATGTGGGGAATTATAATAACTATGGGATGGCTTATCTCAGGTGGCGATTTCTGGTTTGGCGTAGTGCCTATACTGTTCATGTCAATAGGCGATGCGATTACGGGAGTAGTGAGGAATAAATTATACAAGAGGAGAAATAAATCATGGTGGGGGAATCTAGCCATGGCTATATTCTCAATACCGACTGGAGGAATATTAGGTACAGCGGGAATGATTGCAGGAGCGATTGCATCCATAATAGAACACTTTGAGTTCGGACCGGTGGATGATAACGTAATGGTACCATTAGCCTCGTTCATAACAATAGTTTTAGCTAAGTACTATGCGCCATGGTTATTAATCATGAGAATTTAATATTTCTAGGCCTTATTATTGGAGTTTAGCTTTAGTCATTATCGTCATTCCGCTGAGTACGTAGATGCAAGAAACGTTGCAATCAATATCATCATAGCTCCTAGATATTGTACCCCTGAAAGCACTTCGTGAAGAATGAAGAAGGAGAAGAGAGATGCGAAGACCGGCTCTAATGTATATATTATGGCCGCTTGTGTTGATGTGGTATATCTTTGACCGTAAATCTGTAATGAACACGTTATAACAGAGCAGAAGAGAGCTAAGTAACATAA
>QMSL01000172.1 GCA_003649665.1 Thermoprotei archaeon
CCTATATACAACTGCGCTATCGCAATGATCATATACGTCGATCTCCCATATTACTTTACCGCTATCATCTATTAGGGCATCTCCAACAAAGACCTCATCCCTTCCATCATTGTCGAAGTCATATACTAATGGATAATGAATTAATTTACCGCTATAGCTCCATAATTCATCAAGATCCTTCGTGAAGGCCCATACGTTATTGTAGCGATCCTTTAATATAAAATCAGTGGGTCTCCCAACACCCCTTAGATCGCAGAACGCTATACAATCACCAATTACTCTCTCATAAAGTATTTCTGGGCCTTCACAAAAGCCACCTCCTGGACGCGCTTTAGGGGTTGGTCTCTCTCTAATTACCTTCCCAGTACTACCATCAAGTACCAATATCTTAAAGTTCATACAGCACACTACCTCTGCTTTTCCATCCTGATTTATATCTAAAATTCCTACTGGTAGATCTGAAGTCACCTCATAATTACTTATGTCAGGATGCCCTTTCTGCCAGAGTATATTACCATCTAAGTCTATTGCAGTAAGACATGTTATATGGATGTAAATCCCTCCTTGTCCTATTCTCTCATTTTGTGCAAATACAAATTCAGGTCTACCATCTCCATTTAAATCGCCTATTCTAAGGAACTTTCCGGCATAATCTCCAAGAGGGATTCTCCTGTAGATAATAGCCCTAGGTACGTTTTTAAAGGGCGTGGGGTGTTTCTCAAGAATAACTCCCTTCGGCACATCTCTTCTCAACTCTATCTCCCGTATGTATACCTCGCCATCACCCATTCCCGCTACTGATATTCTAAAATATCTAGTTCCCTTAGGCGGCTTGAAGAAGCTACTAACAGTCTTCCAGTCTGAAGCTCCACTTAACATTATATTCCCGCAAGACCACGTTCCAATATCAGTACGGAAGAAGGGTTCCCCAGGATCTCCAGAGACCCATTTATCGAACTTAACCCCTATAGGGCTAAGTTCCTCATCTAAAGCTAATATCCTTATCCCTACAAAGTATGACCCCTTCCTACCAAAGCGAAATCTCTTCTCAGTAAACCTATACTTTACCTTAGCCTTCAATATGTAATACTCCATCTCACTAGCTTTAATTAATGGCTTGTATCTGAGTTCCCATGAGGAATCCTTATAACTCCTTATCCTAATCCCTCCCTCTTCACTCAATCCTAAGGTAGGTGGCTTTCCTCCCTCTTCATATGTACATATCCAGTAGAGAAAGCCCCTTGAGAAGTCCAGATTTACCGATCTCTCTGGAGTATCAAATATCACATTAGTCTCTTCCATATTCACTGCCAAGAGTATCTATTATCTAAAGCTGATTTAAGGGTTTAACATGAGGGGTTCTCACAATCCCTTTTAACAATGGCAATTCGATATTGACACTTATATAATGATATGGTTAAGCACTTATGGAATAACTAAGTTGCAATACGCGTACTTAACCTTATTAAGGTAATACCCTCATAGTTTCATTGAGGAAGGTATGACTCATGGTAAGAGGGTATAGAGTTGTATTTAAAGCACCAGGTGTTGTAAAGGTTGAGTCATTTGATGTTATACCTCCCTCACGGCATCAAGTACTTATAAGAAATATATTGACTCTGATAAGTCCCGGAACTGAAATTGCCTTCCTCATGGCTTTACCTAATACTCCTCGTAAATTTCCAATGTATCCTGGATATTCTAGTGTTGGTATAATTGAGGAAATTGGAGAAGATGTGAAGGAATTTAAAAGAGGAGACTTAGTTGTAGCTACTGCTCCTCATGCTAGTCATGTAGTAGTACATGCTGATAACGTTTATAAGGTTCCTGAAGGTGTTGATGTAAAGGATGCTGTGTTCTTCACCTTAAGCTGTATAGCACTTCAGGGAGTTAGAAAAGCTAGAATAGAACTAGGTGAGTCCGTAGCCGTAATTGGTGAGGGCATAGTAGGACAGTTAGCTACACAACTAGCAAGGCTTAGCGGAGCTATACCTGTTATTGGTTTAGATCTATATAATACTCGGTTAAAGATCGCACAAAGATTAGGTGCTGACGTAGTCCTTAATCCAAGTAGGAGTGACTTTATGAGGGAATTCCTAAGAGTTACGGATGGTGAGGGAGCAAAAGTAGTAATAGAGGCTACCGGGAATCCTCAAGCAATAAATCTAGCTTTAAAATTAGCGTCACATAGGGGAAGGGTTATACTATTAGGTAGTACTAGGGGTAAGAGTACCGTAAACTTTTACTCTGACGTTCATAAGAAGGGCTTAATCATAATAGGGGCGCATAATTCGATAAGGCCTAAGTACGAGTCTTATGAGGCCTACTGGACGTTTAAAGACGACCTTAAGGTGGTGTTCCGGTTATTAAAAAGTAAACGTCTTAAAGTGCGTGAACTACTTTCAGACATAATCCCCTTTACTGAGACACCTGAGGCATATAGAAGGCTAAGAGAAGAGAAGGAGAGGTACATAACCATCGCATTGGACTGGCGAAAAGCGTGACCTCCTACTAATGATAATTGATAAATACTCATTCAATAGCAGATCTACACGGTGGTAAATATGGTTATGGCAGGTTCTGCTAAGGTAAGAATAACGCCTCCAATAGGTATACCCCTTGATGGATATAGTTCTAGAAAGGAAGGTTCTAAAGGAGTACATGATGACTTACATGCAAGAGCTCTTATACTCTCTGATGGTAAGGAGTACATAGCTCTCGCATCACTAGAACTCATTTACTCTCCCTATAATGTCACGCGGAAAGTACGAAAAATACTATATAATGAATTGGGAATACCCGAGGATAATATCTTGATCGCTGCCGTGCATACACACTCGGGGCCATCAGTTATAGGCTTTCACTCTGCAAGGAGGAATTACTTTGTAAAGGAATATCTCTCGCTTCTCCCAGGCCTTATAGCGTCTGCTTTCTTTAATGCTTATAAGTCCCTTAAGGAGGCTAGACTAGGCTATGGTAAAGGCGAAGTGAAAGGTTGGACCATTAATAGGAGAAAGCCCCTTAAAGGGCCATTAGACAATGAATTAATTGTATTAAAGGTCGAGAGCAAGGAAGGTAGCACCATATGC
>QMSL01000173.1 GCA_003649665.1 Thermoprotei archaeon
ATGTGGATACCGCCATTAAACCCATTTAACAATATTGCATTATCGTTTATAGCAGCAATATCCCCAATAATATTATTAACATCGTTACTAATAGTCGTAAAGCTCCCTAGTCACAAGGCAATACTAATAGCTTCCATAGCAACTATGATAATAGCCATAACGATATATGGAATGCCTCTTCACTTAGCCGTAGCCAGTTACGCATATGGGGTTCTCTATGGACTCTGGCCAATTTCATGGATAGTAATAAACGCCATGATCCTCCTTAACATAGCTGAGGAGGCTGGTAGCATTAAAAGTCTCGAGGAATGGGTACTCAGAAACATCCTCAGTGGCAGAATTGCGCAAATGTTATTCATAGCATTCCTCTTCGGAAGCCTCATAGAAGGTATAGATGGCTTCGGCTTTCCCATAGCTATAGCATCGGCATTACTAGTTAGACTTGGATTCAGCCCACTATCAGCAGTATTAATCGCCCTATTAGCCAACACCATCACAGTTCCATACGCCAGCCTAGGCGTACCAATACTAACGCTTAGCCTCGTAACGAACCTTGACTACCACACACTAGCCTCATCGGTTGCCTTACAACTCATCCCCTTTTCAATCATCATACCATTTCTAATGGCGCTAAAAGCAAAGGAGAAAAAAGGCATAAAGGAAAACTTAGACGTAGTACTGCTATCAGGTATAACAATGGGCGTCATGATTTACCTCGTGGCCTATTATATAAACCCGTATCTCTCAGGCATATTGGGACCAATGGCGTCAATGATAATAGTTACCCTATATGAGAGATTAAGACATACGCGTAATAAGGACTATGGAAATAAACGTAAAACAATTCACGGATGGATCCCTTGGATATACGTAATACTACTCATGACAATATGCCTTACGCTAAACATCACAAAGCTATTTACAATTAGAGTAGAAATACCGTATCTACATGAACAGGTATATATAAAGCTATATGGAAAAACCTATGATGCCATCTACGAATGGTCCCCGATAGCCCATGGAACGATAGTATTAATCGCCACATTACTAACTGCTGCTACATATAAGATTAAAACAAAGAGAGTAATCTGTATAGCATATAATACCATAAAAAGACTTGAAGGCTCTATACTGACAATTACAATGGCATTAGGAATGGCATTTCTAATGAATTACTCAGGCATATCCCTCACGATAGGCTACACCCTATCGCTATTAAAAAGAGTATATCCGTTTATGTCAGCATTAATAGGATGGCTAGGAACGTTTATAACAGGATCATGTACTGGTTCAAATGCATTATTCGGCAACCTACAACGCATAAGCGCAGAACTCCTAGGGATATCACCATATGTAACCACGACTGCGAACGTAACTGGCGGAGTACTAGGCAAGATAGTAAGCCTACAGAGCATAACCATTGGCACGTCGGCCGCAGGCCTATTTGGAAAAGAAGGAGAAGTCATGCGGAAGCTACTACCATACAGCTTAGCTTTAACATTAATCCTCAGCATACTCGTATTCCTACAGTCCTGAATCCTCATAACGTATGGATAATAACACGTCTAGCCATAAAGTAATATTTAAGACGCGATGTAGTATCCCTATTTAGGTGAATAATGTGGCTCGTAAAGACATATCATCTCTCTTGGTCATAATTCTAGGCTTTCTAGCATTTATCATTCCATTAACATTCATTGCGATATCAATCATTAAAGCACCATGGTTCAGCATACTTAACAATGCGTTAAGCGATCTAGGACATGCAAGAAAGAGCAATGTAGCCCCCTTGTTCAACCTAGGATTAAGCCTTGGAGGTTTTCTCATAGGCCTAGTAAGTACATATTTCATATCGAAAATAAGCAAGGTGCTATCCATAGTACTTAGCTCTACTGGCTACAGCCTCATACTTGTCGCAGTATTCGATGAAGTCTACGGATACCTTCATTTCATAGTCTCAGTATTGTTCTTCATGTCCCTTGCGGCATCCCTAATAGCGTATGCCATAGTGAAAAGAACAATATTACCAATACCTCTCCTCATAATTGGGATATTAGCTTGGATCATACACTATTTATACGATATTCCGAGAGGCGTCGCCATACCCGAACTGATCTCAGTCTTCGCCGTATTACCATTCTACGCCAATTTAATTAGGGAAGTAGCAAAGACTTAGCGACTTAGATTCTTTAATGTTAGCGATTGATATCTCACTTGATGGTCACTTATGTTCCTAGAGCGTTATATTAGATGAAATAAATAATACAGAGTAATTTTCAGTAGTTAATATAGGACATCTAGGATTCATAGATATCATATGCTACGTTAGGGAGGATGGATGTATAGTCTAGTCGCGTTACTACTAGCTATGATTCATTTTGGAATCCCTCTAGCCTATTATGCATATATTACTAAGAGATATTCATCGCGATCATGGAATATGGGAATCGAGGCGAACTATCAGCCAAACGTGACCATCATCATACCGACATATAATGAGGCTAAGACAATATGGAAGAAACTCAACAATATATATGAGCAGGATTACCCTAAAGACAAGATAGAGTTAATAGTAATAGATTCGGGGAGTACTGATGGCACACCATTACTCATCAGGAAATGGGCCGAAGGACATAAGGATTTAACTTTAAAGCTTATCCAAGAGCCCATTAGGATGGGCAAAGCGCAAGCTCTCAACAAGGCATTGAAGTATACTACAGGCAAGATCGTGATAATAACAGATGCCGATTCGATATGGTTATCAAAGGATACGGTATCTAGAGTAGTAAGGACGTTCAGCAATCCCATGATAGGAGCGATATCGTGTATAAAAGAACCCATTATGACTAATAGAGGAGTAGAATTAAGCTATAGGCGATATTATAATCTTCTAAGAGTAGCCGAGAGCAAAATATGGTCAACGCCTATATTTCATGGAGAGCTAGCAGCATTTAGGAGGGATATACTTGAAAAGCTAGGTGGCTTCCCTACAGATATAGGTGCTGATGATAGCCATATGGCCCATATGATAACCATGTCAGGATACAGAGCTATAGTTCTTGATCACGTAAAAGCTGGAGAACTAG
>QMSL01000174.1 GCA_003649665.1 Thermoprotei archaeon
TATTAGATATTTCCCCGTTCCTTATTTAAGTACTTCATACGTCTCTAAAGGATTTATAAGCAGTACCCACTCCCATGAAGACAAATATTTTACTCTATCTTAAACGAATATTATAAATGGATACGCGATGTGGCGCATACTTAGACCTGATGCCATAACGGTATGGAAGAACCCAGAAGTAAGAAGAAGGCTCTCATGGTATTATGATGTCATGACAGATAAGAAGCCCGCTAAGTTCATAATATGTAAGCATATTAGCGCAGACGTAAATCTAAAGGACGCAAGCCTATCTGAGCTCTGGGATGAACATAAGAGATTAAGTGAGGAATTCGATCGCATATGGGGGCGAATAAAGGAGGGTAAAATGTCCCTAACGGAACTTAAGAAGGCTACCGTGAGCTTTCTTGACGTAAAAATAGAGATTGCAAGGAGAATCATTAAGCGATGTGAATTCTGTGAGCATAGATGCAAAGTAAATAGGCTGAAAGGAGAGAAAGGATTCTGTAGACTTAATAGTAGAACTATCGTCCACTCCTGGTTTCATCACTATGGCGAGGAAGGCCCGTTAGTCCCGAGCGGAACGATATTTTATGGAGGATGTAATTTACGTTGTGTCTTCTGTCAGAACTATGATATCTCACAGGAGAACATCTATGGTGGCATAGAAGTGAATGCAAGACAACTTGCGATAATGCAGAAAGAACTTAGGAAGGAAGGTGCCAGGAATATAAACCACGTGGGAGGCGAACCTACGCCAAACCTTCATACAATTCTCGAATCACTAAGTTACCTTGATGTAAACGTTCCACAACTCTGGAATAGTAACATGTACTGTAGTACTGAAACGATGTCACTTCTTAGGGAGGTGATAGATATATGGCTTCCAGATTTTAAATACGGAAACGATGACTGTGCCTTTAGATTATCTGGAATAAGGAGATATGTAGAAGTAGTGACTAGGAATTTGAAGATAGCTGCTGAATCTGGAGATATGATAATTCGACATCTAGTCCTTCCCAATCATATAGAATGCTGTACTGAGCCCGTATTGAAATGGATTAGCGAGAATACTCCAAGAGCTCTAGTGAACATAATGGAACAATATAGACCAGAATACCTAGTAGCTCGCAATCCTGATAAGTGGCCAGATATAGCAAGAAGATTACACCGAGATGAGTTATATAGAGCGTATGAACTGGGAAGAAAGTATAAGTTATGTTTTGAACCTGTCTCATAGCTCATATAGTATTATGTAATGTCTATATAGATTGACTAAAATATACGTAACATTATTATAAGCCTTAGTACTTAAAAATAGAGGGTTATAGAATGCCAGCAAGAGTATTAAGAAAAGTTCAACTTACTGGAGGCTCGACTCTCATAGTTTCATTACCCAAAGAATGGGTGAAGAATGTTGGTATAAGCCCTGGAGACTATGTAGTTATTGAACAGCAACCCGATAACTCGCTTCGGATATTACCATCCAAATTTGTTCGTAAGGGTCCCTATGAGGTAGACATGATTATAAAGAAGGACATGACCCCATCTATGATCATGAGGGAATTCATATCTAGGTACCTAGCCGGCTACGATGTAATAAGGGTAAAGTTTGAAGATAGTGCTTACAAATCTAAGGATATAATCAGAGATATAATGCAGAGAAAAGTTATAGGAATGGAAGTCATAGAGGAGAAGGCGAACGAATTGGTAATACAATGCCTTGCAAAGCATTCTGACTTTCCAGTAGAACTCGCGTTAAGGAGAATGGGTAATATAACACTCTTCATGCTCACTGACCTTCTTAGGGCAATAAAGGAAGGCGATGTAGAATTGCTTAGAGCAATTCCCTCACGCGATGATAACGTTGACAAGTTCTACATATTCATTTTAAGACAATTAAAGATGGTAATGTTAGGTCTTCTCTCTCCAAGTGACATAGGCGCAAGTGATTTAAGGGAATGCCTTGGCTTAAGGCTTGTTATAAAGAGTATAGAACGTATAGCGGATCACGTTACTAATAGCGCTATATGTATGCTTGAAGTAGAGGATATGAAGAAGGACATACGTAGCCTTCTCCTAAAATTAGGCGAAAATGTAAAGAGGCTATATTCCGATACATTAAAGGCATTCTTCGAAAGAAATCCCATTCTTGCTCATAGCGTAGCCGATAAAATAGAGCAGATAAAGGAAATGGAATCAAGATTAGTTGAGAAAGTAATGGTACTTGCTAGTACTCGTGATGCAATGTATCTAAGGTTAGTTGCTGAAAGCCTTAGGAGAATAGCTGATTACAGTACGGATATCTCTGAGATAACGATAAACTTAGCGATACCTGGTCCTTAAGGTTCTCTACTTAAGCCCGAGGATCTCTAATGCTCTTTCCCTTCCTTCAATCCATTTCAATTGTGCCTTTATAGTCCTATGTGGAATAAATCTAGTTTTGAATAGATCTGGGCTTTCACCTATAATCCTTATCTTATTAGGATCTATCTCCCCATATCCCATCTTGTGAAGGAAGTAAAGGTAGCCTACATCTTTAGGATTGAAGCCCATAAGCCATGCTGTAATTGCATCCACCTCAACAGCTTTATTTCCAGCTATAGCGATACCCCACCTCTTAGAAGTACCACTTACAGGTCCATTTCCTTCCATGCCAATATACCCATCAATTACCGATAAGTGTGGCATTAGGTACTTCGCTAATTCTGCTATATTCATGTTTATAGCAAGGTATCCTTGATGAACTTTAGGTTTATCACCGCCCATTACCGCTCCCATAACCATATTCTTTATAGAAAGAGTAACGACTACGGTATCATGGGTTTTAGGTCTACATATAGATATCCTATAATCCGCGTCTAAAGCCCTTTTAGACACCCTTACCTTAACTTTCCGCTTAAGCCTTCTATCATAAATTTCGAGTACCTCGTATTCTGTATCCATATTGAGGTCGAAGAATTCGATATCGTACTCCTCTGCTAGCTTAAGATACCCAAAGTTCCTAAGTCCAGTCTCAAGAGATCCAAGAGCTGGCCCTTCAGCTAAGAGAATCTTACGAGTACCAACGTACTCA
>QMSL01000175.1 GCA_003649665.1 Thermoprotei archaeon
CATCTTCCCTAATGATACTGCAGCTGCAGCATTTCTCTCTGGATCAACAGGATCTATTACTATGAGAGGTGAGTTAAATTTCTTTAATGCCCTCTGGGGATCTGAATAATATCCCTCTATATCAATCACGGTTTTCCATGGCCTCCACTCAGAGACATTTTTAAGGCAATTATCAAACGTTTCATATTCTAGGATTAGAAGCTCAACTAAATAGCCCGAAAAGCCCTCTATCTTTATCTCAGCACCATATGCTCCTATTCCCTTTAAAAACCTTTTCAGAACTCTGACTTCATCCTTCTGATAATCCTTCATATTCTTTAATATGTATTCCGTATGAAATGGAGTTCTATCAACAGCTGATATTATCTCCCTTGGGCTTCTAACCTTAAAACATGGGACTATGTCTACTTCAAAGCCCTTTACCTTAGCCCTAACATAAGGATGTTCTGCGTAATGTTCCTCATATGGCTTAGGCGCGCCCCTCCTAATTATATCAACGCCCCTTTTCTTAATGAATTCCTTACCCACTTCAGGACTAAAACATACGAAGATGTCTAGATCTTTATCACTTTTGAGCCATGTATCCTTGGCTATCGATCCAACCATGATCACCTCCGCCTTAACGCCACACCTCCTTAACTCTCTCTCGAGATTTCGCTTTATCATTTGAAATATGCTGTTTGCTAGTTCGTAATCTTCCTTTGAAGGTTTCTCTTTTTTAATTACCTCCTCCTTTATCCTCTTTATTTCATTGGGCATATACCTCGTATAGCGTCTCATATATGGGACCTCTACTAGTAAGCGTACTCTTCTTCAGTCTTATTTTATCCACTTCGACCTCACCGATCTCTATCTCGTGAAGATCCCTTAAATACTTGATTAAAGCTGGCGTATACCTTTTGACTCTGGCTATCGTAACATGAGGTATGAAGCTTTCCCTTTCCTTTGGGAAACCTATCCTTCTAAGTTCCCCTTCTATCTGATTATATATTTGAATGACCTGCTCGCTTCCCTCAGAAATCCCGATCCATATGACTCTTGGACGGCCTAGCGTTGGGAATGCTCCAATCCCTTTTAACTCCATCTTGAATTTACTGAACTTTACTTTTGACATGATTTCCTTTACCATCTCTAATGTTCTTACTGGGATCTCTCCAAGAAACCTTATGGTCAAGTGTATATTCTCCCTTTCTACTGGCTTAAATATAGCACCTGTTCCTTTCATGTCCTCTTGAATTCTGATTATCTTATCAAGTACGTCTCCCTTCTCTATGTCTATTGCTATAAATGACCTTATCCTTTCCATGATTTCACTTCAGACGTAACTTCTATAGGCATTCAATCATTAAGGTTTTCCTTGGTGCCTCAGGTGATCGCAATTTGCGTTACGGGAATGCCAGGTTCTGGGAAGAGCATAGTTGCAGATGCAGCATCATCTCTGGGTATCCCCGTAGTCACTATGGGTGATGTAGTGAGGGAGGAGGCGAAGAAAAGAGGAATGCCAATAAATAGAGAATCGCTTGCCTTTCTTGCTCGTGAACTTAGACGTGAACGAGGTCCTTCTGCTATAGCGCTTTCCTGTGTAGAACTCATTGAAGCTCGCGGATATACTGTTGTATTAATAGATGGTCTTAGAAGTATATTCGAGTATAGGACATTTAAAAAGCATTTTAAAAACGTCAAACTTATCTACGTGCATGCCTCACCTGGAACAAGATATATTAGATTAAGGACTAGGGGAAGACCCGATGATCCTAAGAACTGGTATGAATTCATATCTAGAGATCTACAAGAGATACGTCTAGGCCTTCCCTCTCTCCTTTACATAGCTGACTACGTATTAATTAACGAGCGCAAAACTATTGAAGATACATTTAAAGAGGCCCTATTAGTAATCAAGAAATGGTTAAAGCATGATTAAAGTTACCGTAGAGGTCGACGTATTCCCCACAGAGAATATTAATAAAGTAAAGAAAGCGCTCCTTAATGTATTTGAGCCTAGCTCGCTTAAGGTAATGAGGAAGGGCATACGCCGTAAGATAGTAGCAAAGGGGCAGGGAAGCATGTCTTTAATGAAGATATATCGTAAGCTTAGGGAGGAGCGGATATTGGATACCGCAAGACGATACTTAAAGGCTGGCATTACTAATGAGAACAAGATAGTGTTCTTCATACATAAGCAAGCTGCTTACGTTGGCGTAGTCTCATTCTGCGACTCAGAGATACGTTCACCATTAGGACATATAAAGTTCGAGATAGAAACTGATGATCCTAAGACCTTAATTGACTGGCTTACACCTAAAACTGTTAGAGGCGTTCCAATAAAGGAAGTACCTCCTCCTGATTAGACTACTTTACAGTAACCTTAAGTCCATCGTATGCAAGTATTGTATTCTCAAAGATCCTCTTAGCCTCCTCAAGCAACTTGTCCTCAAGTCCTTCATATCTTGCGCTGATATGCGTTAATATTAACATTCTCGCCTTACACCTTTTGGCGGTCTCTGCTGCCATTACTGTGGTCGAGTGTCCTTCCTTTAATGCCTTCTCTGTTAGCTCACTACTATATGTTGCCTCATGAATTATTACGTCTGCCTCCTTACATGCTGAGATAATGTCCTCACAGGGCCCAGTATCTCCAGTATATACTATTTTTATCCCTTTTCTAGGAGGCCCTAATACGTCTTCAGGCCTTATTATTCTACCATCTTCAAGCACTACAGGAAATCCCATCTGAAGCTTCTTCCAAAGCGGCCCTTTAGGAACGCCTAGCTTCATCGCTTTATCAGGATGGAATTTTCCTGGCCTTTCCTTCTCTTTAAACACATATGCGTAGTTCGTTACTGAGTGTTCTGTCTCATAGGCCTCTATAATGTACTCATCGGCCTCGTATACTACTCCTGGCTCTTTTTCGTACACGCTGATATTATACTTTATATGATGGGGTATAGTATTGAGGACGCAGTTGAGAAACTTCTTTATTCCCGGTGGCCCTATTATCGTTAATGGCTTTGTCCTTCCGAGAAAGCTCATTGTCGTTATCAAGCCTGGAAGCCCAAAGACATGGTCTCCATGC
>QMSL01000176.1 GCA_003649665.1 Thermoprotei archaeon
ACTGCCATAACATATAGGCTAAAGTTAGTGACAAGAAACGCTAGGCATTTCTCCAGAATACCGGGGTTAGAAATAGTGACCTACTAGTGGATATCATTAGTATTTCTAGTTATGGTCATGGTCGTTCTACTCCTCGTAACTGAAAACATGATACTCTAGGTTTTATAAGGATAAATCTACCTCACGTGGAATGGAATTCTTCAATTCCTTCATTGTGAATTTCCTCCTAGGCCCTTTAGCCAATATGAAGTACCTATCCCCTAGCATTCTGATGAAATCAACTTCCTTGAAGAACAGCCAGACCAATGATGCTAGCTCTGCTAATCCCCAATAGCAAACGTCCATGAGGACACGCTCCTTATTAATTAAGTTAATATAAAGCCTCTTGGCAGTTCCCTTTATTATATCATATCCTGCGTGTATGCTTATTATAGCTCTATCTTCATCAACTCGTTCTACTACGAATTCCTTATACCCCAATCTCATTAATATAGAATGTCGAATATCGATCTGATCTATAATGAAAATGCCTTTATCGTCCACTATATCGTTCACGGAACATAGCACTAGGATGAAATCCCAGGGACTGAAATGTGCTATGGACAATCCATAAATCAAGATTATGTCGAAGCGCTCGTTAAGCTTATATGCTTCTCTAGCATCGAGAACTTTGACCCTAGCTTCCTTCCCTAAAACATCCATGCTCCATCTCTTAGCTATTTCAAGCGCGCTAGCTCGAAGATCCGTTATTAGAAGATCTACATCCACTCCCTTTTCAGAGAGCGCTTTCCCGAGGGCTATGCCGCCTATACCAGCCCCTCCGCATAACTCTAGAATCCTTATCTTCCTAAGCTTAAGGATATTTTCTATGAAGGGATGCTTAACGGCTTTTCTCATGAAATCAAGAGCTCGTTCAAATCTCTCCCTACCTTCATTGGTATATGGATCCTCTAGCCAAATACCCATTCTATAAACCCTTTCAAGCTTCTCTCTCACGCTTTTATATTGAAATGATATTGTCTATTAAATGCTTTAACCAGCGTAAATATTGTATTACATAATAGAGTTAAATACGTAATATGATATCGTATTACATGGGATTGAGCGTTGAGTGTCGTAATCTCATTTCGTATACCTAAGGAGTTAAAGAGAAAGATGGATGAATTATGCGGACTTATCAATTGGAGTGAGGAGATTCGAAGGTTTATTGAAAAGCGCGTGAGGGAATATGAGCAATTAAGAGCGATAGAGGAACTTGAGGAGATAATAAGGAGTATTTCTATAGCGCCTAAAGGAACTGCGATGAGATATGTGAAGGAAGACCGTGATAGTCATTGATGCTTCAGCTCTTACAAAGTATACTTTACATGAGGAGAATTGGGAGAAGATAGGTATATTCATTAGGGGAGAGAAGGCCTTTATACTCTATAGATCATATCGTAAAGGAAGTTGGTAATGCATTGTGAAAACACTGTAAGCTGATGGAAGTTATAGATGAAGCTAAGACAATAGAGCTCTATCAAGCGCTCTTAAAGCTCATAGACACAGGAGTAATAATCCTAGAGCCAGAAGTTAGTTATGTAAGAGAAGCATTACGGATAGCATTAGAACATGAAATAACGCTTTACGACTCATTATACATAGCACAAGCACAGAAGCATGGAGAGCTACTTACAAGCGATAGAGGGCAGGCAGAGATAGCTAATAAAATAGGAATTAAGGTATACTTAATAGAATGATTAATGAACTCCTAATAATCTCTGTTGGTGGTATTAATGATGAGCTTGAGGATAAGGAAGGCATTGCCCGAGGATATTCAGGCCATAGTGGATATAGCTGTAGAGGCATTCTGGAAGGAGTATGGAAATATCGAGGAGGCTAGAAAAGCATTTAGGGGCCCTGTGGCTAGGCGATGGAAGCATATGATAGAGGATAAAACAGCAATAGTCTTAGTAGCGGAGAAAGATAAGCAGGTAATAGGGTTCCTAGTTTTTCGTTGGTGGTTTGGCTGGAACGGCTGGTTAGAGGCAATAGCTGTTAAAAAGGAATATAGAGGCATGGGCATAGGCACTTTATTGATGAGAGCATTAATTGAGAGAGCACGTAGGATCGGTTACACGAGAATATGTTTTGCCGTTAGACAAAATGAGGAGGTAATTAAGTTTTATAGGAAATTTAACGCACAACGTTTTGGAGAACTACCAGATGAGGATGTAGGGAAGTTAATTCTGTATTTCATACATATAGGAGAGTCTATTTAAACAGAGCGGTTGATAGTTATTACTTAGAGGACAGTTTGTAGTGGTTTGATATGGTGTTAATGGATAGAGATGAATTAATTAAGATCCTTCGTAGCAGGCTCAGCGATCTCCCTAGTGCTATTAAGGTAATTTTACTCTTCGGGTCTGTTGCCCGCGGTGAAGTAAGAGAGAGAAGCGATATTGATCTCTTGGTGCTATATGAGGGATTAGATATTGTTAATCCAGTATCCCGTAGGAGATACCTTTACAGATTAGTAATGGATCGTATAGGGGATTTATTTGACGCTGTTACATTGATAGATATGGAGCTAAAGGAATTCTTAAAGCCTCAGATAATCACATCGCTCCTTCTTAACATATATTGGGACTCCATAGTTATTATTGACAGGACTAAGAGGATAGAGAGGTTCTTAAATTATGTACGTAAGAGAATTCGTGAAGCAGGCCTAGTACGTGTTAAGGATGGAAAAGCATACTATTGGAAACTACCAAGACCCTTTAGGAGGATTGAAATCCTATGAGCATTGATCCAATGGAGGAAGCCTATTACAGATATAGGCTGGCGATTCAACACTTTAATAGAGCTAAGAGACTTTACGAATTAAATGATTGGGTTGGGACAGTACAATTCGCTCAAATGGCTATTGAAAACTTCGCTAAGACACTCATAGCTCTTTTCGAAATTCCCACCTGGAGTCACGATCCATCTAATCAGTTAATTAGATTACTCAATAGGTTCCCTGATAAGGTAACTAAGCATATACGTGAGCTTGCTGAGATAACCAGAGATGTAGCTCCGGA
>QMSL01000177.1 GCA_003649665.1 Thermoprotei archaeon
GATGCCAGTGGCTGATACTGAATTACTTTTCCTACTTAATCCCAAGGATCCAAGATATAAACATGCCCTGAGGATCCTAGATGAATTAGGAAGTACACTTTTAGTCCCCGATGTAGCACTAATGGAATTCGAGATAACATTGAGATCGCGTAACATAGAGTGGGAGAAAGTAAGAAAAGCCCTTTTAGCTATAAGGAGGATCCTTGATGACTATGGAATTATGGAGGTAAAGACAATAGACAGTCTCATGCTCATTAGACATATAGAGTTAATGGAGAATTACGGATTAAGCTATTTTGATAGTCTAATAGCTGCTTCTGCACTAAAGATTGATAATACTATAGTTTCGGACGATAAGGATTTTGATAAGGTAAGGGGGCTAAAAAGGATACCCATAACTAAGACGTAGGCTTCATCCCTTTTAAAATAAACTCAAACAAAATAGATCAAAATATTTACGAAGTTCTCCTATCTAGTTCCTCGTGCTAACTTGTATATTCCATACGTTACTAGCAGGAGCGATACGAATAGCGAGCCTGCATATGCAACATAAAATGCGGTGTTATATGCAGATACGATATGCATGATGGACTGCATAGACAGTCCCCTTTGATGTAATAGCATTGGAAGTAGTGGTAGTTTATAGACATAGGCCCCCAGTATACCTATGATGATGTTAGCTAAGAAGCCAATAGCGAAGCCTATTAGTACATAAGTGAGAGATCCAGGCTTATCCTTTAGACGTGCACTCCTAAGCCACCAAGTGATTATTAGTGGAACCAAGAATGCAATTGAAATTATTAAACGATATATGAAATACATGTGTAGGGAGGTAGTTGTGGGATTCATACTGATCCCCACATTAAAAAAGGTGCTATTTAAAAATAACTCTTGAAAAGAGTTAAAAATAAGCTAAGGAAAATGAGCGAAGATTAATCGAAGATAAATAGGATCATGAATCCTCCTAGTCTGAGCTTAAGTTTATTGTATTTATTATGTAAAGACTCCTTAGAAGACACTATATTAATGTTAAGGTTATTTTTCGAGTGACGAAATATTATTAAGTTTCATTAAAATAAAGAGTATTAGAGGTCATGTCGAGAGAAAGAAACATACCTCCTAGGGAATTGTTAGAGAAGTGGAAAAAGGAGGATGAGGAAGCAAGAAGAATTAGGAGAGAGAGTGCTGACTGGAACTTCATAAATAAACAAGCCCCTCACATAAGAGCAGCATTAATATATTTCATTGAGCAGGGCGATAGATATGTAGCTGCTCGAATAGCAGGCCTTACTATTGAGGAATTTGATGAAATCAGAAGGAAGGCTAAGATTCCTGTGGTGATATGATTTGTTAGGCGTCTTAGATGCATGTTTTATCATTGACTGGTCTAGATACAGAAGGAGGAAACTCCTTAGCAAACTCTTCGATATAATGTATATTCATGAGGAAGTTCTAGCACAGATAAGATCCACTATAGCAATAGAATATGTTACGGAGTTAATGATGAGAGGTATATTAAGACTCTACGCTTGGTCAGATGCTGATGAGACAGAATTCATTCGCCTACGGGATGACGTATCATCGGATCCCCGCATACCTGCAGTAGAAAGACCGGATATCCTATGCCTGATTATAGCGAAGGCATTAAATGCGATATTATTAAGTGAAAACGTGGGTATACATAGAATTGTAGAGTATAATCCAAGGTATAGAAATGTTAGTATATGGACAGCACTGGAAGTACTTGAGAATATGGTATACAAAGGACTTATCACTATAAGGGACGAGGAGGAATTTCTTGACTACATAAGGGAGTATGAGGAGGATACTGCACATAAGTTTAGAAGGAGGAGAATAGAAGAGTGTATTGAGAGGCTGAGAGAATGGTTAAGAAAATAAAGCCTCCTAGGGAATTATTAGAGAAGTGGAAAAAGGAGGATGAAGAAGCGAGGAGAATTAGAAGGGAGAATGCCGACTGGAACTTCATAGACAGGCAACCACCTAAGATAAGGCTCGCTTTGCTTGTATACATAGAGACAGGAGACATTTATAAAGCAGCTAAGATAGCGGGTATGACTATAGGGGAGTTTAACGAAATAAGGATAAGGGCTAAGATACCTAGTATAACTTAACGTAACTTACGTTATCGAAGTTGAAGTTATGACAGAAAAATATGGAAAACACCCTGCTCGCTTTAAAATGAGAGTATAAGAATGTATTGCTAATATGATTAAAAATAATCCAATTAATGTCCTCAAGTACGTTTTATGGCCCTTATTGAAACTAATATCATTATTCCAAAGACTATAGCGCTTGGTACTAGTACGAAGTATACCAGCTCATGATAGCTCTCAGTTAACCATAGGTTTTTAGCCTTATCGTAAATACTTTCTGCTAGACTGGAAGCCGTAGCAATATCTCCAGTTCCCAACTTGTCGATTAATACCTTTATATTCTTCTGTATATTTTCGAGAATGCGTCTAGTAGTAGGCAGTTTCACCTGCACGCTAGTAGTTTTTAACGATCTTATCGTTCCGTCTAGTTTCCATCCTATTGTTAGTAGTTCTTTTGTAAATTCTTCTCCCTTAGTATGAGGATACAGTATATACAACCAAGTAATACTATCACCAGGGCCACCAGACCAGCTCTCGCCATACTCTCTAATAACGTGAGAGAATATGTATGATTGTGTATACCAAGGCGGATTTCCTATATCTGAGTACGACCTCAATTGAGTAGTTGCATATGCGCTCGGTAGTAATGTTATTGTTACTAGGTAGGTATTTGGAGTAGCTGGTGATGGCATAGCTATACAAACCCACCCTGAACCCCAACTTGAACCTTGATTAATATCATGAGGCAACGTAAGGGTAAGACCTTCACTTGTTATTATAAGGCATTTTAGTCCATTAAATTGTGGGTAAGGGTACAGATTGCGTACTCCAGGCCACCAAAGAGTTGTTGTATTCCATGCTACGTATGTTATGTTTACAACTATCACACCAGTATTATAAACAGTAAAAGTACCATAGACGTGCA
>QMSL01000178.1 GCA_003649665.1 Thermoprotei archaeon
TATGATACTATAAGCACAAACTTAAGGCTAATCGAAGAACGTTGGGAAGTAGGCGACAATTACTTAATACTCGATTATAACGGCCTCTATACCAGGCTAATGCATGTAATTCCATCGTTAAGAGTGTTTAGAGCAGGAATTGACTTCTCAATAAGGCTATTTGATCACGAGCCGCTCGATATTGAAACTTACAAGCACTTCTTAACTAACGTAATGACAGCATACCTTAGATTGGGTAATACAGAGCAGCGTCTCCTTTATACTGCAATAACTGAACTCTACGAGCGTTTTGGTCAAAGAGCCAGTATACTCGATTTTATTATTACGATTAGAGATCTAGAGGAAACTCCAACATTAACCGCACAAGAATACTCGAAGATAGATAGCCTCATGAGAGCCATAGCACCATTGCTTAAAGGAAGAACTGCTACAGCATTTACTCATGAGCCACAGATCCCGCTGGATTCATTATTTGAAGGGATAAACTTAATAGACCTATCAAGGATAGCCCCTGAGTACAGATCAATTATAGCAGCCTTAATATTGATGAAATGCCTGAAGGTTAAGAAAAGTTGCACCATATTGATAAGCGAAGCACAAGCGCTATTTCCTGAGGATAGGGATCAATTCCTTACGGATCTTTATACTATAATCGATAAAGCTCACCTAAAGGGAATAAGCCTTCATATATCATCAACTACGCTAAGCTCTCTATCATCAAGTATAATTAATCGTATAGGCCTACTGCTCGTTCATAGGACGTTAAACTACCAAGATCTAAGGTTACTAAGCCAATTATGCCATAGATATGATATCCAAGAGCTATACGAAGGAGAGACATTGATCTTATCGAGGAGTAGAGGAGTCATTAAGGTTAGAGTATACGCATCTCGTTCTCAAGAATTCGAAGTACCTACCGATAATGAGATAGAGGAACACATGGAAAAGCTCGGTATACGATTAACTAAACTTAAGGAAATGGAGTTACCACGCATCACATTATTGGAGAGAGACTTCAGAGAATACGCTGAATACGTCTATAAATTGCTAAGAGCGCTCACAGAGCAGATAATGACAAGGGGCGAGGCAATATCATTACTAAAAGGTGAGGGATTGAGCACAGATATAGCTTCTCAACTACTAGATGCAACACAAATACTTGGATACCTTAAGGAAGATTACGTTAGTGGAAGGAGGATCTTGGTACTCACAAGGAAGGCCGTTCTAGCTATAGACGAGTATGAAGCCAAAGTAAAGGCTGTTGAGGCAAGAGACATTCTCAAGAACATAAAAGGAAGAGGTGATGAAAATGGCAAGGGTTAAGTGGTTATCAAAAACTAAGGTCAGATGGTTCGTAGCTCGTCATGGTTCTAAGTTCGTATATGTCGAGCTCAAGGGAACTATAAGGAATAACGTTCCTCTAGTAATAAGAACGATCAAGGTAGTGGAAAAAGGTGGTAACGTGGAATCCGTATATACAGAATTCTACGATCTAAGTAGTGCAAGGGAAATTCTTGAAGCTGAAAAACAGATAATATCCCTCATGAGCTCCCTATCGGATAATAATGCGAGAAGCTCTGAGGCCGTATTATCTCATGTAATTTCCGAATTAGACAACATATCTAGTAAGGTGGTTTACCTTCGTGATCTCTTAGAAGAATTAGTGGAGGTGATGGGGAGTGGAAAAGGAGAAAGTAAATAGTAAATACGTTAAGAAAGAGTATGATCTAGAGGATATAAAAGGCGTTGGGCCAGTCCTAGCAAAAAGGTTAAGAGCTGCTGGCATAACCTCAGTGAGAATCCTAGCGATGCTTCCATCAAGGGAGATAGCTAAAATAACCGGACTAAGCGAGACCAAGGCAGAAACAATAGCTGAAGCTGCTAGAAGCCTGTTAAGAATGAGCATAATTCCAGCCAAGAGATATAAGGAGATAAAACTCAGCCTTCCGAAGCTTACAACTGGTTGCAAGGCCCTAGATAAGATCCTAGGAGGCGGACTTGAACCACAAGTGATAACTGAGTTCGTAGGTCCCTATGGTAGTGGCAAGACCCAAATATGTCACCAACTTGCCGTAACCGCGCAATTGCCAAGATCTAAGGGAGGACTAGAAGGTAACGTGATATACATCGATACGGAGAACATGTTTAGCTGGGAGAGAATAGAGGCCATAGCGAAGCGTTTTGGTCTTAACCCAGATACAGCACTTGAACGAATACTCTACGCCCACGCCGTGAACTCGGATCATCAGATAAAAATAGTTAGAGAGGAAGTACCGAATATCATAGAAGAGAACAACGTAAAGCTACTCATAGTTGATTCGCTAATGAATCACTTCAGAGCTGAGTATCCAGGAAGGGAGAATCTAGCTGTCAGACAGCAAAGACTTAACGAACATTTACATGACCTCATAAGGCTTGCCGAGACATATAACCTAGTAGTTGTCATAACCAATCATGTAGTTGCAAGTCCTGATACAATGTTCGGTCCTCAGGAAAGACCAGCTGGCGGGCACGTAGTAGCTCATATGGTTGGGTACAGGATATGGGTAAAGCGATTATCCGATGGTAGGAGAAGAGCTAAGGTAATCGATGCACCAAAACTCCCTGAAGCTGAAGCTGACTTCATGATAACTGATGAGGGGATAGTTGACGTGAGTTAGGGTGCAGGAAATGGAACTAGAGTTTAGAAGAATACAAGGCCCTTACGGTAAATCAAGACGCTACATAATGACAATACCAAGACAGTACGCTGAGAGAGTGTTGAAGTTAGGTTATCAAGGCGTTGCATTCATAATGGTGGGAAATATAGCTATCGTAATGCCAAGTAAAGGATACGAGCTAGATACACTTAAGGAAAGGGTCGCTGAAAACCTCCTGTATATAAGAGATCTTGAGGCAATACTGACAGGGAAGACATCGCTATTATCAAGACTCGATAAAATACTCTCGAAAATAGAGGACTTCTTAAGAAACGCTAAGTCTACGCGAGCCTTTGAGATGCCTAGTGAAATCACCAGACA
>QMSL01000179.1 GCA_003649665.1 Thermoprotei archaeon
AAAATAAAGGGAATATTCTTACTCTACCATTTCCCATAATGGCTTTGATATTTCCTTAGCTGCTTTTCCTAAAACTATAGGCTTTATTCCTGCTATCTCGCAGAAGTAGACTAGGGATTTTACGTGATCGCCAGGTATACCGTGTATATGATTGGCTGGGAAGACGTTTATGAACTCCTCATAACTCGCGTCAAGTTTAACATACATATGAGGCCACGTTGGATTTGTCTGCTGGCGTAGCTTTTCTCTTTCGACCTCAGGTAAGTCTATTGATTTACCCCTAACTATGACCATGTATAGCTTATCACCATACAGTCCTAGTCTTGCAAACGTCATTTCACAGGGGGCAGCGTCAAATTCTACTGAGGCCCCGCCAGCTGGGAAATACATCTCTATAGCGGGATGTAGGGTGACTTTCCTAAAGTTCTCTTTAGGATCATCGCTTAATGCAGCATACCAGCTTGGGTGATTGCCCGAGTTAGCGAAAATCCATATGTCTTTCTCGGGAACATACAATCGGACGTCAGCGAAGAGTACTGGCATGCCTCCGCCTATATACTTAAGTATTTGCATTGTGATTGCTCCAAGTGAGTCTGCTTCTGTAGCACATACAAACGGTTCTTTAGGACCATTCCAATCATAGGGGTCGTTCATTAGCATTTCAGCTACATCGGTTATCAC
This sequence comes from Thermoprotei archaeon, assembly GCA_003649665.1. Classification (GTDB taxonomy): domain Archaea; phylum Thermoproteota; class Thermoprotei; order QMSL01; family B3-G16; genus B3-G16. The sequence continues at coordinate 682 of QMSL01000179.1, forward strand.
TACGTGTTCTGTGAACTCCCTTTGACCCTTTATGCCACAGAAGTCAAAGCCGTACTCCTCGTTGATCTTTTTCATTGCTAGATACAACCTTATCTGTGCCTTTAGCTTTTCTGGAGTTAGCATCTTTCCATCATATTTTATCCTATCGCCTAACATCTCGCTTAACCACTTAAATCCCTTCTCGACTTCGTTTTCATCTACTTTCTCCATTTCCTTCTCGAGTAATAACTGGTCTATTTGATATACCGTAATTCCAAGAGTTCTCTGAACAGGGACTAAGTGGAAGAAGCCAGTCTCCATGCCCATAGAATGACCGCCATACATACCATATACTTGTCCTCTAAGCGAGACATAGGCCTCTGCCGCTTTAACCCATCTCACGATCTCCTCCTGTATCCTGGGATCTTCGATATCTCCAATTATTCTATGCGTACGTAATCCACTTTGCCTTAAGGCCCCATCGGTTGCCAGTAAGCCTACGTTACCTGGATACTCGCCTTCATTGTTTGATACGTTAAGTATGGGCTTGTCTTTACCTACGATATTGACAAGCGGCCATACTAGGTACGGATAATCCCATATGTAGTATTGTATTATGAGGATCTTAACCTTATTCTCAACGAAATATTCGCCTACTTCCTTTGAGTCCTTTATTGAGGATATAATCTTGGGAGAGGTTATTACTTCAGGCGATGATCCATCACGATACCTTACCTGCTTCCTTATTATCTCGGCAAGTCTGTTAAGACGCTCCATACAGGCATCTTTCAGTCGTTCCATAACGCTCTTTCGTTCATCACCAAGCATGGCAATACCGATATTAGCTAGCTTCATGAAACCTCCCTAATCTTACTTATTGATTTACACGGATTATTAGCGTTTCTAAAGCCCTCAGGACGCCATGATGTTTACGAATTAGCACTCAGGGGAATGCATGGTATTAGAAGTCGTCATTGAGTATATCCAGATTTAAATGCTATCATTCCGAAATATATATTGGGGGAGTGAGGGTGGCAATACCTTACGTGAAGGGAAGTCTTAAGAACATTGATAAAGATGGGGATGGAGTTCCAGATCATATTCAGTTTAAGCTAATAAACCACATAGGAAGTGGTTCAGTATATGTTTCCAGAGTTCAGGTATTGGTAAACGGAGAGGACGTAACAGAGAACACCACGTTTAAAATAGGCGATTCTCCTCCTAGGCCAGCTAAGGCGCCAGGCTACGTGTCATCTAATTATGGTGATGAGATACTGGTAGAGATTAAGCATAATGGTAAGATAGGGCCTGGAAGGCATAAAATAAAACTAGCGGTGGAGAGTTCCTTTGGACCTTACGTCCTAGAGTTTGAGGATACTATATAGCAGGCACGATATTTCTAAATCTTTTTATTACCATTATTATGATAACTTTAATCATAATATCATGGGTCAATCTAGTACTGGTCACTATTCTCTTAAACTATGAAGATTACCTAAATTTCATATAAAGCCATAAGGCGCCCGAGGGCCTATCATCCATACTATAATCATATTTGTAAGTAAAATATGATGTCTTTTCGTTTTTATGATCCTTTAATGATCCTACTTCCCATTGTATAAGCCTATCCTCAGCCCACATGCTACATTTTTATTATAATTTCTCTAGTGCTTCTACGAGTTTTTTCTCTACTTTCTTATGCTCTTTAAAGTGCTCGTTTGGATCTCTTGTTAACGTATAGATCCAGTATATGCCAAAGAAGCCCAATGTTACTAGCATTAGTACTAGGTATATTATAGTATTCCTGTCCGGTACCCTTGGTTCAAATTCTGGAATGTACGCTTCTGGAGTACGTTGTTTTAGTATAGTGCTAAGCATTGTGTAGTACCTTATCTCTCTTCTTTCATGCTTATGGAAGTCTTTGTTAAGGAAGTGGTATATGTAGAGTACTATTGGTGGGAAGACTAGTGTCAGTACTATCCAGAGTATTGGGTTCCTCTCTTCTATTTCCTCATCCTTCATCTCTCTTACTAAGTCCTCAAGCCTCAGTACGTCTACACCTTTAAGCTCTTTTGCTTTAATGCAATTAACTACGTTCTCGTATAATCTATGAGCTCTTCGGAGGTGTTCATTCCTTCTCTTTATCCATTTGTACAATACGTAAAGTCCTATTACGACGCAAATTGTTGATAGTATCACTATTAATGCAATTGATATAAACCATGGAAGCACTAGGAATACCTTTCGTTCTTCTACGTATAAGCTCATGTGAAGGGTATGAGGACCCTGGATGTAAGTGCGTCTTTTAAAGATAATAGTCGTAACTGCCATTATAGCTGTTAC
>QMSL01000180.1 GCA_003649665.1 Thermoprotei archaeon
AGGGAAGCCCATCTACGTGCTCTAGCGAGCATACTTATGAGCGCTGAAGAATGGGAAGCAGTGGATTTGGCAATTCCTGCTAGCAACATTCCAAAGAATATATAGTAGGAAAGCTTAAAACTAAGGTATTCATAATATTGTTCTGGTGCGGCCGTAGTCTAGCCTGGAAGGACTCGGCTGTACCGCCTGAAGCGGGCCTGCCACGCCCGTGACCCGGGTTCGAATCCCGGCGGCCGCACCAGATCCATTCTTTAACAACAAGTAAGTCCCCTAGGGTTTTTGACATATCCTCATTAACTGATGTAATTCTTGTAAGCTTCAATCCTACCTTAAGCTCATAGTACTGTAACACCACGTGTTTTTGTCATATAGAATTTTCATGGGATTTATAATAGTGGGTATCTAATTATTAGCTGATAGTGTGGTAGATCTGAGTAAAGTTGATTTAAGCAAGATATCACAGGAAGTCCGCTTGAAGTCTCTCGAATACTTTAGAAAAGGAAAGGAGTATATGTAGTGCTAAAGTCCATTTGTGAAGCAAGACCGCAGGACTTGTTGGAAGCGGATGGTATAATAATGGGATCGCCAATGCATTACGGCACAATAACAGCCCCTCTTAAGAAGTCCTTAGATGAAACAGTGAAATATCATAGCTCCTTAGAGGGCAGCTATGGTGATCTTACGATCTTATAGCTTATAACAAATAACAAAAGTATAAATTATCTATTAGGAGAGGTCACTATGAACTATAGGGAGCGTTTTCAAGCATGGATGCACTATAAGGATGTTGATAGGGCACCATTCTATGAGTGGTTAGGCTACTGGAGCGAAACCGTTAACAGATGGAGAGCTGAAGGTCTATCCCCTGGAGTTGATATATTTGAATACTTTGGCTTTGATAAAAGAGAGGGAATTCCCATAGATCTGGGTCCTATTCCTAGATTCGTTAGGAGAACCATAGAGGAGAATGAGCGCTATGAAATATTCATTGATTGGAGTGGTATTAAAATGAAGAGGCTTAAATGTTCTACATCAATGCCTCAATTCATAGAGTTTCCAGTTAAGAATAGGTACGATTGGGAGCTAATGAAAGAGCGCTTTGACCCTAATGATATCAGGAGATTACCGCTAACATGGAGTGATGAGCTCTTCGACTACTACGCTAAGACTGAGAATGTAGTCTACTTATCACTAACTGGCTTCTTCGGATACGCTCGAAATCTAATGGGTTTAGAACGCCTGTTAATAGCTTTCTTTAAGGAACCTGATCTTGTAGCAGATATTATGGACTTTTGGTCGAAGTTCCTCCTAAGAATTCTAGAGATAGTGTTAAGTAAAGTGAAGCCTGATTATGTAACCATATGGGAGGATATGTGCTATAAAAGTGGTCCTCTGATATCACCAAGATTGTTCGAAGAATTCATGCTTCCTAATTACAAGAAGATAACTAACTTCATTCGAGGTAAGGGTATCGACATAATAATGGTCGATACTGACGGAAATCACGTTCCGATAATCGAGCTATTCCTTGAAGGTGGTGTTAATTGCCTTTACCCTCTTGAAGTAGCTGCTAATGTAGATGCTGTTAAACTCAGAGAAAACTTCGGAAGAAGGCTTTTGTTGATAGGTAATATCGATAAACGAGCATTGATCGCAGGTTCTAAGGCCATAGATAAAGAACTTGGGAGGATAAAGCCACTACTGGAGGAAGGAGGCTATATCATAAGTATTGACCACTGTGTACCAGCCGATGTTCCCTTTAAGCATTATATGTATTATATAAGGCGCGCGAGGGAGTTAATTGAAAATGTCTGAGAGCAACTATGTCACTAATACTAAACCAAAACACACTGGCCTTTCATCGTAAGACTTAAGGACTTTTAACTTAAAACCTGCCTTTCTGACGGTGGCAAATACATCGATACCACAGGCCTCCATAGATGGCCTAGCCATATATGGCTTAAGACAATATCCCTCTTTTACATTACACTCTGGACATAGATTACATGGCCCACACGCTAAACCAAACGCTGCATAGTACCCTGAGAGAAATATGTACCTCTCGAGCTCGTATATCGCCTTGTGAATATTTACTTCTCTTTCAAAACCACATTCCACGCACGGCCCGAATTTCACTAAAAGCGCTATTTCATGTTCATTAACTATTTTGCGCATTTCATCGGGAGTAGGGCTGTAAGGTGGGCATGTAAGTCTCTTTCCATACATGCTACAGCCATATTTACATTTCAATAGGATCCAATTCCTTATGACTATTTGCTTCGTCTTAATTGGGACAGCATCTTCTGCTCCTAATTTGATAGCTTTTTCACGAAAGAGCTTAAGGTCTTTTTCTAACCTTTCTTTATCCATTCTCAAATACTCTGACATAATGCTCCCCTAGGCTAGTATGTACATGGATTAACTTATAAACGTTTTAAGTTAAGAAGTGCTCTCCGAGTACTTCATTCTATCAATGGCATGAGTGTCCCTTACTATCCTCACCGCATTGTAATAAGTGGCTATGGTAGCGAATATATCCAATAACCTCGCATAACGCGTCTTACTGCCCTTTATATACGGTCCTTTAACTAGAAGGAATACTTTCATTTCATCCTTGGACAATCCGCCATGTGCTACTCTTAAAGTTCTATACGTCATATCCCATTTCTCCCAAAAGTCCCAATTAGGAGTTGCATTAATCACTAGATCTCTACAGTTCTCTGCCCTAAATAAATTGAATACTTGAACTACCGTTTCCTCGAACCGTATCACTCTATATCTTTTAACTTCATTGTGATGCGGTTTCATCGGTTCCACCTCGCCTAGAGGGCTCACCTTCACGGCTCATCCCATAGGGTCATGGGTGGCAGTCGAGCCCAACGGCACAAGGCTCCCATCTACACTTAGCCCTGCGGGCTTGGAGCAAAGCTCCCATCACCCGCATACTCATGAGAATTACTAACACTACACACTATAAACATAACGCCAAGAACAA
>QMSL01000181.1 GCA_003649665.1 Thermoprotei archaeon
CCTCTTTCTTACATTAGCAGGAATGACTATTAACCCCTTTTTATGCACCTTAACCCTATATCTCTCCACAAATACACCCTGATTAAGTTAAACATATTCAATTTAAGTTTAACGTTTAACATTTATAGAACCTAAACGCATCTTAGAGCTCATGTTTAAACGAAAAACTATATATGTACAAAATGTTCTATATTTTCTGAGGTGTTATCAAGTGGAAAAATCACGCTTATTAGCATTATTATTGATGTTATCACTGATTCTTATCAGCTTCATATTATATCATAAATTGTACATGCCCACTAAAACTCAAGTGAGTAAGGAATTACAAATTGACACTGAAAACATACACATTCCAAAGGATATAATTGTCATTCATATAGGCGATACTAACGAGTTACTTAATATGACATTAGACGCTCTAAGGGATATGGGGATAAAAGTAAGTAGCATTAGGGAACTGCCAAACGATGTTGAAGCCCTAAAAGAACTCTTCTCAGACTTAATTACAGAAGGTAGACATGTAGTAATAATGGTTGATGGAGATTGGATAGCAAGACAGCTCATGAATGAGACCATAGTTACGTTTAATGGAACCGAAACTAGGTTAACAGTAGCGCCACCACTTCGGAACTTCTTTACGAAAGTGATTTACCCAAGGAATATAGAGCTTAACGCAACATTCATAGCCATTGGTGGGAAGACTAGAGCGCTTATAGAGGCATTATATGCTGTCGGGTTGTATCCAGGACCCAAGAAAATATGCGAGTACGATCCCCTAATGATATGCTATAGTCTTGTACCATCATTTGGGGCAACGATAGCTGATTCCAATAGACCAATACCAATTGACTTCATTCTAGAGACGCTATCCGAATGGTTTAAACTAGAATTTGAGGAAAAGGAAATTACAAGTGCTGAAGGCGATAGCTATTTAGTTGGAGCTCTTTCTAAGCTAATCATTGAGAAAGAGTTGTATCCTTATGGGAAGCTAAATGTACTTTTAAAAGTTTATAAGCAAGCTCACGATCATGTTAGTTCCTATGACTGGTATTACTATAAGGTAAAAATTCAGACTATACCAGGATATACGAAATGGGGTACAGATTGGTGTACAGATGAAATCTATGCTTATCATTGGGTTAGCCCTGGAGATGGAGATAGAATGCTAGTAGACTATAGTCCTGATATCGAAATAGAGATGGGAGAAACCACCGTCATACTCGAGTCTAGGTATAGTCCTGAAGGACCTTCAACAGGCTTCTCAGTTTCATGGACTTATGAGATACCAGATGTTAACGTTCATGACATAAGCGATTATGGTGAAAACATGGCTGCATGGTATCATGATTTAGTACCTGGAAGCGACGCTTCAAAATATACTTATGTTGCTGAACCTGGCTTCGTTGTTAAGACAGTACAAAATGTCGATGACGGCGGAATTATAATTGAATATAAGGTAGTGTGGAGGAAACTCGGGCTAGTTGGGGATACCTATACAATGAAGACAGGTAAGGTTTTTGCACCGATGACCAGAGCACGGGGTGATGGAAGTCATCTATGCATTGTCAAAGTCCACGCATGGCCTGTTACTGATAATCCATACTATCAAAGATATCATGGTCTCTCAATAGATAGACCACTTCCGGAAAGTTGGTGGACAGGAGAATATTATAAGATTCATGTATTCTATAGGATAGACAGCGAAATTGGGTATATATTCGATAAGGTTCTCATAGATCAATATGTTGAGTATGCAAATACTGGCTACGTATCATTAAATTGTACATGGTATGCAAAAATCTACATAGACGGAGCTCTTAAAGCAGAGGGAGAAGTAGGAAGAGATCAACCTCTAAGAGCTTACAGATGATCTTAGTTAATATTAGTTGATAACTCACTCCTTTTTAATATACTCTAAATAAGGAGCGGGGAGCCCATGAAGCCAATCTTCCTTATTATAATGGGGATCCTGATCTCTTCTCTAGTCATCTATGCTATGTACTATGCTTATCTTCACTGATCTGTAGTCATTGAGAGAGTTGTTGATCATAAAAGGGTAGTAGGTATTAGAAATGGAGTTGTATTTGAGATATTGGAAGTCGCCCCCATGGCGTATGCTTTAAAGACAAGGAGATTATACCTTTCCTTAATAATACTTCCTTCGACCCTTACAATTTTACGCTAGATGGTCTAATTGAGGTAATTAAATCCCGGTATGATGAGGTATACTGTACAGTCTCAATTAGGACTAGGTACGGAGATCCAGTAAATGGCTTAAAGCCGAGGGAGACATTAGGTTACATTGTTGACGTAGAGTACTTCGATCTCTTTAAGTTGGGATCTAATGTGGAAGTGGTCATCACTAGAGCCAGTAAGGTGAAGATAGTTAAGATAATTGAGGTCGGGAATTAAGATCATTCAGTATTGAACGCTCTAGATTAAATCGCCTGTCTTCTTTACTAATACCTAGTCTATTTGGGTAAGTTCCTTAGGCGTTAGTATGTACTGCCTAGGAAGTCCGTGCTTTTCAATGAAATTTATCAGCTCCTTATCCACTGTTAGTAGTCTTAACCCTTCTGATAGCGCTATTGAATATAGTAGGTTATCTATCATATCTCTATGACCTAACTTATACATACTAATAGAGTTCTCGACGGCCTTCTCGTTTATGGGCGCATATTCCATAGTATTCCTTATTGCGATGATCCCTTCTAGTATTCGCTCAATCTCACTCCTTTCACCTTTTATGATCTTTACTACCTTCCACAAGGTCTCCAGTATGCTAATGTCATTGTAGTATAGTGTATAGGCATATAGCTTTTGGAATGCATTCATCACTTCACGAGATGTTTCAAAACCCAATATTGGCAGGAGGAATGACGTATCCAATAATATTTTAATGTTCGGAGAGCTTTTCCTGCTCACGAAGGCTCTCCTCCTCGATCTCCTTAGGCATTATCCTCCCTATTTTCTTACCGTGAAGAGCTAGCCA
>QMSL01000182.1 GCA_003649665.1 Thermoprotei archaeon
GAATTAGCAAAGCCTGTAGCTATAACTGCTTTCATCACTCCTCGTCTTTTATCTCTTCCAAGCGCTATGGAATTGAAGATGATGCTAGAGGACAAGATATCCTGCAGTTTCTTCTTAATCAGTCCTGAGGAGGAGAAGTCATTATTAAACCTCTCGACGTTCATAAAGACATCTCATGCCTTATACAGTACGAGTTCATTAGCCTTAGGCGTCATTGATGGATATCCCAAGTTAGATATGGTAAGGAGACTGAATTTAAAGGCCACGTCTTTAAGCGTAAACGAATTAGAGAAAATATTCAGTGAGATAAGCGAAGAAGAGGTGATGAATAAGGCTAATGCGTTAATCAACTCGTATATGTTTCAATTAAAAGTAAGTAACGATGTATTCAAGGAGCAAATCCGCCTCTATATAGCGCTTAGGAGAATTGTTGAGAAATTAAGTTTACGAGCTATCCTAACGCCTTGTCCTCTTCTTGGACAAACGCCTTGTCTAGCCCTTTCTCTATTAGAGGAGGACGGTATAATAACAGAGTGTTATGGTAACCCTCTTCTCTTCTTCGGATCCTCCCTCCTCCGCTTTATATCAAACAAGCCATCCTTTGAAGGCTTTATATCCGCCATAGAGCCACAGGATAGGATAGTTCGAGTCCTAAGCTGTGGTAAGGCATTAATATCAATGGCTATTGACCCTCGGGATATAGAGCTTTACCCACAGTTAGATACATGGCGTGCACATGGAGTAACCCTTTGTACTTCAACGAAAAGGGCTAGAAGTACTATATTAAAGATATCCCTTTCTGATGATAAGATGAGGGTTATCGTTGCAAGTGGTGAGACATTTCCAGTAATGAAAAGCTTGTTCAGAGAGGACATATCCACATGGCCTCATATATTTATAAAGCTTGATTCAAGCCCGCTCAAGCTTATCGAGCACCTAGATGACCCATATGTTAATATTACTTTAGGAGATTACAGGAGATTCCTATTACATTTAACCAAACTTAGGGGAGCTAACGTTATTGTAGTTTAAGCGGCTCGGCGAGTACGGGCTCAGTCATCGAGCTCCGCGGATGCGGCCCATCATCTCCTCATCGCCAGATAAGTATATTTTATATTTCGAATTTTAATTTAACTCCTTAAGCTTATCTAGTGATTATAATGGGCCTCTTCTCAACTAATGCCTGTACTATCTTCCTCCTACCACTACTAAGTGCCCTCCATAAAGTACCTCTTGATATACCCATTCTCTTAGCAGCCTCCTCTTGTGTAAAGCCCTCTAGGTAAACAAGTCTAAGTGCCTCATACTCATCAGGCATTATGTAAATGGGTTCATTGGAAATAGGAAGTCCCCTTTCATCGAATGGTATGAACGACACCCTGCCTATGTCGCTCCATATTATACGATCCTTTGGTGGTCTCCCTCTTCTTCTCTGACCCCATCGCCATCTCCACGGCGGGCTACTCATCATATCATCCTTAAATCACTATCAATTAATGTCTTTAGTTACCTATATCTTAAATAATTGGCTGGAAAAAGTAATGTTAAACGGCCTTCTATTGATTTCATTTACCTCTTTGTTGTTCTATGAGCTTCCTCAATTCCTCGATTCTTGCCCTAACGCTTTCTAGCTCCTCCTGTATATCTCTTAACTCCTCTTCAAGGGCCCTCTTATATTCTTCTAGCATCTCTAATTCCTCTTCAGGGCTCATTGGCGGAGGTGGCGGTGGTATCATAGGATACATATATGGATATTGTGGTTGTGGGCTATATTGTGGTTGCTGTGTAGTCTGTTGCTGTGGTGTGCTTTGTTGTGCTTGTTGTGGTGGCATGAACATGGGCATTGGCGGTGGTGGGAAGAAATACCACCATCTCAGGAATCTCCTATACCAACGGTGCAATTTAACACCCGATTAGTCTATTCACAAACCAATCAAATAAATTTTGTGCTATATTTATTTAATGATAGTTACTTACGCTGTTTAGCATGGTGCGAAACCTTTATATTGTGCAATTGCACAAAATAGCATGGTGAGTTAAATGGGATGGAGATGGGGATGGGCTGGAGGAAGAGGAGGTTGGCAAGGTCCTTGGCCTGGTAGAGGTCCATTCAGCTACTTACCTCCATGGCTAAGACCAGGCTGGCTCTTCGGTAGGGGAGCATGTCGTTGGCTCTTCGGCTTTCCATGGCTCTTCTATCCTTATCGTACATGGCCATACATGCCACTGCCTTATCCGTTCTGGTTCAGCTACTATCCATGGTACATAATGCCATGGTTCTATTCATATCCATACTATTACCCCTACTATCCTTACTACTAGACGGGAGGGGGTAGTCGGAATGGCCTATCCATATTACTATTTACCTTTCGCTCCGATAGATCCATTTACAATGATGTACACATGGACCTACCTATGGTTCTACTGGATCTCAATGATGTACTATATAGAGCTATTTAAGGTCACAATAGATGCATGGAGAAGATTTATGGAGACGATGTTTAAAGCACCACAAGGTACATCCTGAACTCAACTCTGAATGATATCTTTTTATGTTTTTATCCTCTTCTTTACATTACTTAGATAAACTTGGAGTTGAAGAAATATGGGATTTAGAGGAAGATATGGATACAGAGGGGGACGAGGTCAAGGAGCAGGATGGGGAGGGGGACCACCTTTCATGAATGTTAATCTTCCCTCTCTTCAACCTCCTCCACAAGGTGGGATTAGAATAGCAGTAGCGACAATGGACGATAAAGGCTTGTCCTCCGTTATAGCTCCAAGGTTTGCACGTGCTCCATTCATGACTATAATTGATGTCGTACAAGGTAAGGTAATCAGCGTTAAGCCTATCTCTAATCCCTTCTCTCAAGTTCCTAGAGGAGCTGGTTCAGGACTTGGTCAATGGTTGTTAAGTATAGGTACTTCAGTTGTAATAGGCCCTCACGTAGGTCCTAACCTAGGCATGATATTACAGCAAGCTGGTGTTCGC
>QMSL01000183.1 GCA_003649665.1 Thermoprotei archaeon
GTAACTATTCTGTGAATGAGCGGAATCCTTACCTTCTTAGCAGCTCTTTCTATTGCTTCATCAAATGGCATTCCAAGAGACATCAGGAGCGCTGCTTGTCGTAATATCCTACTTAATGGATCTTTCCTCCTTCTACCAACTCTTTCCACTGCTTGCGGCATGGTTAGACCTGATCTAAGGCCTTCCACTAGTTCTCTAAGCACTATTGGAACGTTCTTCCTTATGTTATCGATATAAATGTCGTTTATTATTACTATTACCGTATATGGAAGTAAGCCTATTACAAAAGCTATCATCAAGTAGTTCATGAACTCAGGGGATTTCGGGAAGTATATGTTGACATCAGGTAACAACATGAACGAATCCTTAAAGTTAATTCCTCTAAGAGATATTAAAGATAGTAGACAGGCTAATGAGAGGGTCAACGAACCTATTATTAAAGCAACCTTCCTCATAGGTGTAAGCTGAATGTACACGCTTACCTACCTCATTATATTCTCGTTAATATTGAGTCTACGAGTAAGTATGCTATTATCCCTACAGCTGGCAGTATCAATATTAGCAGTATCACCAATAAGGTCAACGGATTTACACCAAGGACGTATCCACCTATAGCTGACATCATAGTTAAGGTTATTACGAGAGTTAACGGTAATAGTATCATTATACCCGCATAGGCCTCAGAGAGTACGTTAAGCGTACTTGTTGCCTGCTTAACACTTGCGATCTTATCAGCAATAAGGTTCTCATACACATGGTATAGGTATTCCCATAGATTCCCACTCATCAATAAGGTATTCCTCATACCATCCCATAACATCCTCAATTTATCTGAAGGTGAGCCCTCTGAGGCTTTAATCAAAGCACTACTTATATCATCTCCTGCTATCCTCATATTCCTTAATATCTTCTTTAGTTCTAGCTTTATCTCCCTATTTTCTTCAACCTTTACCATCTCCTCTATTATCCTATAAGGAGCTATTCCAGCTGCTGCTAGTATCGCCATCTCGCCAACAGTGTAAATCAGTTCTGAGTCTATTACGTACTTGCGTGAGGAAGCTCTATATATAGGGTATAAAAGCATTATAAGGCATATAAACAATGATATAAAGACGCTCAATATCAAGGAATACAATAAAGTCAACTTGATGTCCTTAATGATTATCACTCCTAAAAGTGTTGATCCCGTTAAAGATGCGATGAATGCGATTAAAGTATATAGAATTATTACGCTCAGGTAGATAGGGAATGGCTCGGTCAATCCCGATCTCTCATAAACCACTCTATAACCCTTAAATTTACCTTCTAGTCTCCTAGCCAGCCCTCTAAATAATCTGTATGCTAATCCGGAGAGCATCAAATTACACCAACCCTCCTAAGTACCCTATCTGGATTTGTATAATACTCCCTAACAACTCTTGCTACATCGCTAAATGATCTTAATCCCTTTTCCGCCATGTACTCTAATAACCTAGCTCTCCTTTCCAGTTCATCGAGGATCTCATCTTCTTCCATAAACATCTCCTCAGCTATACCCTTTAACACCTCGCTCTTCTCAGAGAAGTCGAATTGATCTATAGTGCCGATCCATTCGAAGGCCTTGTTCAATTTTACCTCCTTCCTCTCGTCAAGACCAACTATCTCGTACACATCTACTACACGCCTCGTTATCTCGCCTCTAACCTTAACTCTAGCGATATGTATTAATATCTTCATAAGTGGTATTAGCCTACGCGGTATGCTTATTGGCTTTGATTCAAGTCTCCTCATGAGTGATTCCACGCTATCAGCATGCACTGTAGAGAGACCTGCATGTCCCGTAGCTATTGCCTGAAATAGCGTATATGCCTCTTCACCTCTTATCTCACCGACAATTATATAATCCGGACGCATACGTAAAGCGGCTTTTAGCAAGTCGAATAACGTTATCTCGCTTACAATACCACTTACACTACTGCTACTTCTAGTGACGAGTGGTACCCAATTCTCATGAGGTAAACGTAATTCCGGCGTCTCCTCTATCGTAATAATCTTTGCCTCAGGTCTTATAAGCATGGCAACGGCATTGAGAAGTGTAGTCTTCCCAGCGCCCGTCGATCCAAATATTATCATACTCTTCTTATGTTCCAATGCAAGCCAGAGATATGCAGCTATCTTAGGTGAGATAGTCCTAAAAAGTATTAGATCTATTATGGTGTAGGGCTCCTTAGCGAACTTCCTTATAGTAAAACTCCCTCCTCTAAGCGCGACCTCATCCAATACCATATGCGCTCTATATCCTTCAGGTAACATTCCATCCACTATCGGTCTAGCTATCGTTATTTGCCTCCCTGCCTTATATGCTAGCTTATTTATGAAACTCAAAAGCTCCTCCTTACTTGTGAATACTATGTTTGTGGGTAAGGATTCGTATTTCCTATGCCATATATAGACTGGAACGTTAACTCCATCACATGATATGTCCTCAACATTTGGATCCTTCATTAGAACATCTATCTTACCATAGCCCAGGAGGTCTCTGAATAGATAGTACTTTATCTTCTTAAGCGATTCCTTTCCGACCTTAATCTTGTATTTCCTTACTACCTTATCAATGACCTTATCAAGTTCTACTCGCGCTTTCTCATAATCCCTTACATCCAAGAACTCTACATTAATTTCCTCTAGGAGGAGCTCTTTGATCTCCTTTAAGGCTTCCTTTTCTTGATCAGAAAGTGGTGGTTCTAAGACCTCGTACCTTAATAATCCTCCTTCTCTATCCTGCGATATCACTACGTAGGCAAACGGCGGCTCTATTGCGTAAAACTCCTTAATTATCTTTTTGGAATTCCTCTTACTCATTTTTCTCTAAGTATCGTATATAAACACCTCCTTTATATTAATACCTTCCGTTGAACCACTCCTCTTCGATAGTCATGTACGTCCGTCTTGAGCGTATTTATCCGATTAAAAATACGGTATTTGAGGAGTTCATTTTCTCAAAA
>QMSL01000184.1 GCA_003649665.1 Thermoprotei archaeon
ATCAGCAAGGTATATGAAGAATATCGAGACCGCGGGGATTAATATGAAGGAGAACAGGAAGAATAAGGATGACGAGAATATCTCTCCTATCATACCTCTCATCGCCAAGGAAACGACAAAGAGTGAATAAAGACCTATACCGCCAAGGACAGTGAATATTATGTAGGCCTCCATAAGAGCAGATAAGCGCTCGCCCATAGCCTTTATCTTACCTAATCTCTCATCGAAGAGAAGTTCAGTCTTCCTATCAAGGAAGTGTAGAATATCACCACCAGTCCTTAAATTCGAAGCATAGCCCAAGAATAGCTCCCTAAGGCTCTTAAGTTCGGTAGTAGCAGCGGCCTTCTCTAAAGCAGATATTGGATCCATCCCATACGCTAATCTTATCGCCTCTATACGACCAGCTTCCTCAGCCATCCTCGGAAAGATATCCTTAACGCTACGAAGCCTTCTAAGAGAAGCCGGAAGGGAAAGACCACCAGATGCCATAACGCTTATGTACGCTCCAGCATACGGAATCTCCATTTCGAGACCCCATAGTCTATTCTTCGCCTGAATGCTCGGATAAAAGAGACCAAGTATAAATATTAAGGGAGGAATTAAGGCAAGTATTACCAGTATCTTATCGCTAAGCGCCAGAACATATAGGATCAAGGGAAGCATTATGTTAGTACGAAGTATTAAAATCCTTAGAATTACGAGGATAATTAATGGAATATAGGATATCAGGAATATGAAGCCAAGAACTGATAAATACACCTCAGGATGCATCTTTATATTAGCAGCGTCTATATCCTTATCCAATCTAGTAATGAACCTCTTGAAAATACGAGGAAACCAATTGAAGTAGGCGTAGCAGAAATCCCTAAAGCTCATTTCCTACCACCACCTAAGTTCTCAGCTACGGAGATGTAATACTCTCTTATCGCCTTAGTCACCTCTTCAAATTCCATTACACCAGCGCTTTTAAGCTCCCTTAAGAACAAGCTTCTACGCCTTATCTCATCTATTACATCCTTTTTACTAATACCAAGCCTAGTGGCTATCCTATCGAGTAAAATACTATTGGATAAGTTCACGTTAAACGTATCCTTTACTGGATCCCATGATGCAATGACCCTATATCGACCATAGTCCTCTATCTCCCATATATTCCTTATCCTCCTTCCAAACTTCGGTCCCTTTGGCCTAAAAGGCAATTTCACACGCTCTACTAGCAGGCAAGCGTTCATTAGCGGTATGTATATAGGGGCTATGTTCATTGGCTTTGATGTCAACCTCTTAATAGCGTATTCAAGGCTATCGGCATGCATCGTACAAATACCGCCATGACCCGTCGCTATTGCCTGGAATAATACATAGGCCTCCTCACCCCTTATCTCGCCAACTATGAGGTAATCAGGCCTATACCTAAGCGAGGTCTTCACTAAATCGAATAAGGTAATGGACGCAGTCTCCGAAGTAGCACCGAACTTAAAGCTCTCCCTAGCTATGAACTGAACCCAATTATCGTGAATTAAGTTTATCTCAGCCGTCTCCTCAACAGTAACTATCTTCATCTCAGGCCTTATCATACTTAAGATGGCATTAAGCGTAGTAGTTTTGCCACTACCAGTACCACCTATTATCATTAAACTCATCTTATTCTCAACAAGAATCCAAAGATAGGCAGCTATTATCTCATTAAGAGTCCCCAAGTCGATCAGTTCAATTATGGAGAAAGGCTTCTCACGGAACTTCCTAATACAGAAAGTACTTCCCGAAGTAGAGACCTCACGCATAAAAGTAGCGGCAAGCCTATGCTTACCAGGAAGAGTAGCATCAATTATCGGATGAGCACTAGAAACGTGCTTACCAGCCATATGAGCAAGCTTTATTATGAAATCATCCAACTCACGCTCATCAGTAAAGACAACATTAGTAGGCAACGACTCATACCTACGATGCCACACATAAATAGGCCTACCAACACCATTACACGAAATATCCTCAATATTTGGATCAAGCATCATAACGTGAATAGGTCCATATCCAGCAAGATCCCTAGCAACATAATAAAGAATCTTCTCCTTAGAATGCTCATCCCTAACCCTAAACGAACGCCTATACCTATCCAAAATCCTCCTAGCCTCATCAGTAACATACTTTATCGGATCAACATCAGGATCCTCAGGAGGCTCAAGCTCCTTACCAAGAAAATCAATCAACTTCTCATAAACACGCCTCTCATAAGGATCCAACTGCTCCTCAATAACAAAATAGAAAAGAGAGCCCTCCTCAGCAACATAGCCTATATCGACTTTAGCAAATGGCTTCAAAACCCAATAGCTCTCAACAACCTCATATTCGTACTCAGGCTTAACAAAGCTAGGCTTAGCTACCTTCGCCTTCTCCTTCCGCTTTTCCCTAAACTTAAATAGGCTAAGGAGCGCATCCAGCTTCATGAGCTTCACTATAAAAATGGGAATAAATATAATAATTTTAGTCGTTTACGGTAGCGTCAGCAACTTTGGATACTCCTTACCAGCAGCAGTATGAAGCTTTACTTCAATGCTAACGCCTGAGGAGAGAGTACCAGTGCCACCTACGCTTGCACCCTCCTTAAGGTACACTGATATATACACTGTCTCTCCAGGATCTAATGATATTGATATGTTATCCACATAGTCGGGTTTTACTTCATCTATTGTTGGAAAACTAGTAGTAGCGTTAGCAGCCTTGCTATCAGGGATTTGAGATAAGGGCACGCCATTTATGAGTATATCATCTATAGTTGCAGAAGCAGATCCCTTATTCTTCACTGCTATATGTACAAGCCATCCATCATTCTCCTTAGTTACATATGCTTGTGTTATCTCTAATTGCTCGAATCTTGTGTATAGTCCTGCTATGCCTCCCATCCAGTATGCTACTGCTATTGCTACGGTTATTGTGACTGCTACGATTATTACGGTTGCGATTACTGGGCTTATTGC
>QMSL01000185.1 GCA_003649665.1 Thermoprotei archaeon
CTGAACTTTTCATGGTTTATTCCACACGCATGACTATACCGAAGACACAGCTAAAGGTAAAAATAGAACTTGGCGAAATAAGGACGATCGAACAAATGTATGATTTTCTCTGGGATGCGGTTCGCGTGAAAGGCAAAGGTGTAGACATAGAACTAGCAGCAAAGCACGGTGCTGAAGAGATAAAACTAGGCCTTGATAACCTATTCTTCGGACTTCTGATAACGCATGAACAGAACATATCTATGCTCTCTCTTGATGAATGGGACGAAATATTAACTAAGATAGATGAGCTCACATCTCGATATGATAAGGTGTATACTAGCTGGGAGCATATTGCCGAGTATGCTAAGAACAAGTATTCGACAAAATTATTAGAGGCAACGTACGATCCTAGCTCTAAGACTATAAGGTGCGTCTTAGAGGGCAAGAGCGATATCACCCTATGGTTATATCTGTTCGATGATAGGGACGATTGGATACTTTACAGATTCCAACCACTACCTCCTTTTAAAGGTCGCTACGAAGTGACTTTTAAGTTCAAGGGACTCTTCATGGAGAGCTTTAGAGGAAATAGAATAATCCTCCGACCATAAATTTTCAAATATAATATAATATATCAAGGTATTAGTTATAGGGGATGTCACTGCGCGTAGTAGATGTACACGTGCATCTTAAAGGAGTTGAAAAGCCCATAGATATAATCAGATCTATGGATAACGCAAATATTGATTATTTAGTGCTAATAGCACCTTATAGGCAAAAATTCATGCCTCATGGTAGGATTAGCGCACCTAATATTAAGAGCGTCAAGGAGGGGAATGACTTCGTAGCTAATTTAGTCAATGAGTTTCCTGATAGACTGCGTGGGTATGCCTTTATAACAGGTACTGGCGATATTAAGGAAAACATAGCCGAGCTTGAAAGAGCGATATGTGATTTAGGACTTCATGGTGTAAAAATGTTTCCAAATCTAGGGTGGTATCCCGATGATGATAGAATGTATCCGTTATATGAACGTATAGAAGATCTAGGTATCCCCATCCTCTTCCATTGTGGTATAGCACCATGGATAACTGATATCTATGGAAACGGCCCCTTCCTCTCTAAATATTCTAGACCTATATACTACGAGGCTATACCTCGATTGTTCCCTAAGATAAAGATCATATTAGCACACATGGGATGGCCCTGGTACATGGAAGCAATAACATTAGCATACCTAACACCAAATGTATATCTAGACATATGCACTGAGTTCACCACAGCTACTGAAGACCTTAAAGTAGAAGCCCTGAGATTCGCGCTTAAAACCATAGGTTCTGAGAGGTTATTATATGCAAGTGATGCCACTCCCTTAAGCTGGGAATTCATGAAGGAGCACCTCGATAAAACCATACAGCTTTTAAGAAGAGCAGGCGCAACTAATGACGATCTAAGGAAGATACTTGGGGAGAATGCATGTAAGTTATTTAAAATCTAAGCTATTAAACTCCCCATCATTTTTGTGACAAAATATTTTTATTTCATTATATAGCGGAGGTACTACACAATATGAACTACCCGAAAAGACTCTTATTGGTGTACTCTAGCTTAAACTCATAGATAATCCACTTTAAGCGTGCCTCCGTTATATATGGAGATCCATATTCAGTACCAACCTCAATGTCCTCCAAGTATAAGCTACCCAAGTGCTCTGGAGGTATCAAATCCTTTAACTTCCGTATGAAGGGCGCGTAGTCAAACTTAACACACCCCTCTTTAATAGGCTTTGTTAGCTTAAACGCTACATAAGTCCACTTATTACTGGCTTTAGAGAGATATACTTCAAACTTAGCATTAATGGCCTTCCCATTTACTGTTATTGGCACCACGATCTCATCTATCTTACTACCAGCGGGACTTAGTGAAGACCAGTAAAACCATATCATCATCTCTATTTCTCCTTCATAAACACCCGTAGTCCTGAACTTCTCGCTAGTAAACCACGACTCGACAGCTAAGTTTATAGGAAGAGCTGGATCGTGTTCCATAGTATAATTTAGAGTTATATAGAAGTCATTTAGATCTCTAACTCTTCCGGGCAACGGAACTGGTCCATCTAAAGCTTTAATTCCACCCCATGGTTTATTACCGTAATATATCTCAGGATAACCATGAACATAATCTCCCCTCAACTTTATATCCTTTAAATCTTGTTCATAGACAACAGCCTTAGACATTATGTAGAAACGCATTACAGCACTTCCACTAGCACTCCGTATATCCCACGGATTTATATCTATTATATACTCATAATTCCCATCCTTATCTAGGTCAATTCCTGTCCTGACCTTGCCTGGATATCTCACCTCAATATACGGTCCCGTAAGCACTATTTGTTTCCTATTACTATGCCCAGATCTCATACGCCCATAATATATAGCTGAAATGGCTATTATCATTATCACTATGAGAATAGCGACTTCAAGTTCACGACTTAATCTCATTGAAATCCCATAAGATGTATTTCATAACAGAATCTAAAAATTATCGGCAAAGGTAGATTTTTATTAGTTAGGCGCATTAGAATAATCAGTGATGACTCTAGCCCCGCCGAGCTAGCGCTATGAGGAAGATCTTGAGTGCTGATGAATTTCTCCATGCTCAAACGATGAGTAGGATCTCATTATACTCTCAAGTCAAAATAAAGAAAATATATTCCCCAATTGCTACTTGAAAAGGAGTTACAGCCATACTATTCATTGCAACCATATCATAGGACACTTTAAAAATGTACAAGTTTGAATTTTTATAATTAAATGTCATAAACTCTCGGGCGAACGGTATTCTAGGCTCTACTTGTAAAGTATATATATATGTAACCTTCAATCCTCTATAATTGTGCGGCTAAAGAAAATAATCTTTATAGGACATGCGCACATAGACCCCGTCTGGCTCTGGAACTGGAGGGAAGGGTTAAACGAAGTCTTGA
>QMSL01000186.1 GCA_003649665.1 Thermoprotei archaeon
AGGCTACGTTGCTGCATGTCATGATGTATCCGAGGGAGGAATAGGAGTAGCTTTAGCGGAGATGGCACTTTCAAGCGATTTCGGATTGGAGATCTGGCTCGATAAGGTCGCTAGAGAGGGAGTTGATAGGAATGATTACCTCTTGTTCTCTGAGAGTAATGGTAGGTTTATTATAGAGATAAGAAGGGAGTATGAGGAGGACTTCCTAGAACTCGCGCAGAAAGAAGGATGTATAATATCCAAGGTAGGAGTTGTTACAAATACTAGAAGGTTTCAAGTACATGACATGCACAATCCAGATAACGTAATAATCGATGTACATGTAGAGAGGCTTAGGAAGATGTGGAGGGAGGGATTAAAACTATGATAAGAGTACTCGTATTAAGGGCGCCTGGAACGAATTGTGATAAGGAGACAGCAAGAGCTTTAAGAGAGGCTGGAGCAGAGGTAGATATCATTCACACAAATAAAATAATAAATAGAGATGTCGACCTCTTTAAGTACCATGGATTAGTGTTCCCAGGTGGATTTTCATATGGAGATAGAGTAAGAGCGGGTGCCATATGGGCGGCGAAGCTTAAGGCTAAAATGTGGAAGGAATTAGTTGATTTTGCGGAAGAGGAAAGGCCTATATTAGGGATTTGTAATGGATTTCAAGTACTCGTAGAGCTAGGGCTCTTGCCAGGATTAAGCTATGATGTTACTCCAAGTGTCGCTCTAGCTCCAAACATATCGGCGCACTTTGAGGCAAGATGGGTGTATTTAAGGCATGAGAGCTCTGGTAAATGCGTTTTCACTAGAGGTATAAGGAAAGGGGAGATCCTAAGGATGCCTGTAGCCCATAGTGAGGGCAGATTCGTAGTGTATAAGGAGGATATTTTGAGGAGGCTCATAGAGAACGATCAGGTAGTCTTCAGATATGCGAAGCCTAATGGAAATATAGCAAATGGCGAATACCCCTATAATCCAAATGGCTCCATGTATGATATTGCAGGGATATGTAATGAGAAGGGAAATGTACTTGGCCTAATGCCCCACCCTGAGAGAGCTGTTTATGAGTGGCAACTACCTGAGAAAAGAAGCAATAATATAGGATATGCCGATGGATGGTACATATTCAAATCGATGGTAGAATACATTGAAGAGGAAATACTCTAATAAATCATTCAATTCGCTTTGCACGAGATTTCCTCATGCGCTCTCTATACTCATTTAATTTCTGCTCAAGTTCAGGATACTTAAGGGCGAGGATTTCTACAGCGAGTAAGGCAGCGTTAGTTGCATTGTCTATGCCTACACAAGCAACGGGTACGCCAGGTGGCATCTGAGCTATGGAAAGTAATGCATCAAGTCCCATGAGTTTAACCTCACGTGGAACGCCTATTACAGGTTTTAAGGTCCGAGAGGCTATGAAACCGGGGAGAGCAGCAGAGAGACCAGCAACTGCAATGAATACTTCAGCTTCGCTTTTCTTGATATATTCCTCAAGTTCTTTAGGGGTTCTATGTGCGGAGAACACATAGTATTCGACGTCTATACCGAAATTCTTCAAGATATCACGTATTTTATCACCTACGATGCGATCGCTTTCACTACCTATTATTAAGGCAACACGAGGCATCCACATCACCTAACGGATGATATATTGAGAGGTAAGCTTTTATTGATAATGAGGACAATCCAGGATATGAGAGTATGAGTGAAAACGAAGAGCGTTATCTCGAACTGGGAGTAGATGTCCACAAAAAGGGTATAGGATACTTCCTAAAGGTCATACCGAACCTCTTCCCCTATGCGTTCACTACTGTAGTCCTTGATCCAGAAGATAAGGATACAGGATTAATCCTTCACGTAGATGGAGCAGGAAGTAAGCCCATAATCGCATATCTATGCTATAAGGAGATGAAAGGGCATGGTTGGTTTAAAGGATTAGCACAGGACGTAGTAGCTATGAATATAGACGATGTAATTGCAGTTGGAGCCAAGCCAATAGTCTTTGCAGACTACATAGCGTTGAATGCTATTAGAATACCACGTGACATAGTACTTAAGGAGGTGAGCTCTGGATTTAAGGAAGTATTCGAGAAACTATCGGCCATCGAAAGGGAGTTTAGAATAACTCCGATATTTGCAGGAGGAGAGACAGCAGACTTACCGGATCAGACTCGAACTCTTGACGTAGTAGGAGCACTCTTTGCAAGGGTTAAAATAAACCAAGTAATAGATGGTAGCAAGATTACTGAAGGCGATGTCATCGTAGGATTGAGGAGCGGAGGGAAAGCCAAGTATGAAGATAGAGAGAATAGCGGTATAATGTGTAATGGACTCACCTTAGCTAGACATGTCCTACTTAAACACGAATACTACGAAAAATATCCTGAATTAGGGGAAGAACTCGTCAAGAGAAAGTACTATGGAACACATTCAATAGACGAATATATAGACGAGTTGGGAATGACAATAGGGGAGGCACTATTGTCGCCAACCAGAATCTATGCACCAATAATAGCGGAGATAATAGCGAAATATCATGATTATGTTAAAGGATTATGTCATAATACAGGAGGAGGTCTTACGAAGATCCTTCGATTAGGAAGAGGCATAAGATACGTAAAGGATAATCTCCCAGAGCCAGATCCTATATTCAAGCTCATTCAAAGAGAGGGAAAGGTCTCATGGAGAGAAATGTACCAGGTGTTTAACATGGGCATAGGATTTGAAATAATAGTCCCAAAAGATGTTGCAGATGATGTAATAGACATATCGGAGAAGTACGGCGTAGGAGCCCAAGTAATAGGTAGAGTAGAACGAAGTCATGGAGAGAACGAGCTCCTAATAAGGAGCAAGTACGGGAGGTTCCTATATAGAAGGATGAAGGAGTAATACAACAGGAGAGTAACATCGTCCATTAGAACATACCTTCGTCAGAAAC
>QMSL01000187.1 GCA_003649665.1 Thermoprotei archaeon
CCCATAGCGAAATTCGGTAAGATAATGATCCGGGGAAGCAATGTCCTTTACATAGTGCTGAACTTGGACGAGGTCTTAGCTGCTTCAGAGTAAAGTAAAGGCCATGAATATTACTGATAGTAATAAATCTAACAGTACTGATAGGAAAGTCTTAAATATAGAGGGAAAGCCAGAATATGACTTGGATCATAGCAGCATATACTAGCAGATGATCCCTATGAAAGACAAGGAGTTCATTCTTATAGAGGAGTTAAAGCGAAGACCCCTGGAGGAACAGGAGGTTGAGATAGTTGAACGTAAGGGAAGAGGGCATCCGGACTCCATAGCTGATGGAATAGCGGAAGAATACAGCAAAGTATTGTGTAGGGAGTACCTTAAACGCTTTGGGGCAATACTTCACCATAACGTGGATAAGGTGTTGGTAGTAGGAGGGCAAGCGCGTCCTAGCTTCGGTGGCGGGGAGGTCCTCGCTCCGATATATATTCTAATATCCGGAAGGGTGACTACGGAGGTTAAGACGGAAGAGGGTGTTGAATATATACCCGCGGGCCGACTAGCCCTTGAAGCAGCCAAAGAATGGATAAAGAGGAATTTCAGGTTCCTAAGCCCTGAGGAACACGTAATGATAGATTATAGAGTGGGCAAAGGATCTGCGGATCTCGTGAAAATCTTTGATTTGGGCAAGAAAATACCGCTAGCTAACGATACGTCAGTGGGCGTAGGGTATGCCCCCCTCACGGAAACTGAGCGCCTCGTTTTAGAAGTCGAAAGGTACCTCAATTCCCCGGAACTCAAGAAAGAGATGCCTGAAGTGGGCGAAGATGTAAAGGTAATGGGACTTAGGATAAGGGACCAGGTTAAGTTGACAGTAGCCTCAGCGATCATATCAAAGCTTGTGGAGGACGCAGGGCATTATATAAGCCTTAAGGAAGAGCTTAAGGAGCGAATAGAAAGGCTAGTATCCAAGATAACGGATAAGCCCGTTGAAGTGTATATAAATACAGCTGATAAGCCTGACGAAGGCATCTTTTACCTAACGGTAACTGGTACTTCAGCCGAGCATGGAGATGATGGTATGACTGGGAGGGGTAATAGAGTTAATGGACTGATAACACCCTCAAGGCCTATGTCCCTCGAAGCTGCTGCAGGCAAGAACCCGGTTAGCCATGTAGGCAAGATATATAACGTGCTAGCCATGAGGATCGCTAATAAGATCGCAGAGCTTGAAGCCATAAAGGAGTGCTATGTTAAGATCTTAAGCCAAATAGGTAAGCCCATTAACCGACCTTTAATCCTGAGCGTACAAGTACTCGTTGAGGAGGGAAAACAACTCAGCGGAGGGTTAAGGAGCGAGGTTAAAGCCATAGTCATGGAGGAACTCAGCAATACCTGGAGGTTAACTGAGGAGCTAGCGAGTGGAGGTATAAGTGTCTTCTAAAGTCGTTTTCTCCTTTAGTCCGAAAGATCAGAGACGCGCATGTTCCTGTATTCGCTCACTATCCTCTTGAGTTTCTGTATATTCCTGAGTCTAGCCTTATCTCTTATCTCCTCTTCGGCTTTCCGTATCAGCCGTTCAAGATCATGAGGATCTGAGATTAAGGGCATTTGAAGGAACCAGCTCAGCCGCTCTTTAGGCAAAGTAACCAAGGGAAGCTCGTACTCCACGGCTAGCTCCTGAACGTGTCCAGGCGGAGGAGACATGCATATTAGAGCTCGTACTCCTAGCTCCTTTAAGCGCTTAAAGGCCTCCTGTGAGGCCACATTGCTATCTAGAACCAACAACACGTCATCGGCGGTAATACCCCACTCGTTGCATCCTTCATTTACACTATCTCTGGTTAAGGCGCGAATGTATTTCATCGGAATAATGTCACCTATAGCTATCTTCCTCAGTACATCCCTGGCGGAGTTCAGCTTAGCGGCTATAGATTCTTTCTCACCCTTAAGCCTCGATAGGTGAGCTTGAAGCTCTTCTACGCGCCTACTCATAGCAGCTAGGAGCTTGTTTTCCTTAAGCTTGAGGGCTTGTTCACGCGTCACCTCATCAAGGAGGGATTCCAACTGCTCTATGCGTTTTTGAAGATCGTTTATTTTCTCATAGAGATACTGACGCTCCTCTAAGAGCTTATCTATGAGCTCACTCTGCTTCTTAACCTGCGTTCGTAATTGTTCCATTACCTGCATGTCCATGGCATGTAAATGCACCTCTCTCTTACCTCTAGGGGACATGCTAGAGCGCCTCCTCAGGACCTCGTTCACAGAGTCCATAATACTCTTCCCTTGTAGCACTAAGGCTTTCACTTCTCTAAGAGGTACGTCGACACCTAACTCTCGTACCTTAGCCTCCACTTGTTCCAGCTTAGGTTTAAAGCTTAGG
The DNA here is from genome assembly GCA_003649665.1 of Thermoprotei archaeon. Lineage (GTDB taxonomy): Archaea > Thermoproteota > Thermoprotei > QMSL01 > B3-G16 > B3-G16. The sequence continues at coordinate 2,378 of QMSL01000187.1, forward strand.
AAGGCCTTTATGGCAGACGCAAGCGCATCTCGTTGATGGGAATTAGCCACGTTCACCCTATATGAAGAGTTCTCTCTGTAACGCTCTAGGTATTCTTGAACTAATCTCTCCTTCTCTGCGACGCTTAAGGTCCTATGAGGAGTGAAGAGGGGGACGTTAAGCGTGGACGCTAGCTTCTTGACCATAGCTGGAGGATGAGGGACATCAGTAGCGATCAGGACGGGGGTACCATATTCGTAGACTAAATTGATTATATCCCCCCGTGAGAAATACCTCTTACTTACCGTAACTAGCGGTCTGCCCTCAATATCCACAATGGCGATACCGGTCACTATTCCCGGATCAACGCCTAAAATTACATATCTAAGCGACGGCTTAGTCATGGCCTTAGGCCCCTTGAGTGGGACGAACGCGACCTTTTGCCTCTCTATAGGCTTGACTGTCACGCTTACATCGTGGCCCTTCATAGGTCGCACGATCCCGTAGAGGTTTTTCCTCTCGGTATAAACTATGAAGACACTTCCTTCTAAGCCCGTCACGGTC
>QMSL01000188.1 GCA_003649665.1 Thermoprotei archaeon
CAATAGTGAAGCAAATAAGGAGACTGAAAAGCGAATTGCTAGAGACCATAAAAATAGAGTACCTAACTTAAGTCCCTTCCCCTCCTTTAACTTTGTATATCACTTGCCCATTACGGGTCTCCTTAACGATAAAGCCTTCCTTCTCCAGTATGTCTAATGCCATTTCGTAGTATTTTCTACCAACATCAATGCCGTACCACTCCTTGAACTTCTCGATGATCTCATCCAGCGTCCACTCCCTCTTCTCCTTTCCTTCTTCACTTAACATCTTCTGTATGAACTGAGTCGTATCCTCTAGCCTAGTCCATGGATATTGATACCATATCCATTCCTTTACCTCATCCACATAGTAATCAGGCTTTATCTTGCATACCTTACTTATCCATTGCATTGTAGCTACCTTTACCTCAGCAGGATTACAGTGCTTCTCTATGTACTTCTTCGCAAGGATTATTGAATCTCCAGTATCCGCTATGTCGTCAACTATTAAAACCTTTTTGCCCGTGAAGTCTTCGTTAAGAGGATGCCTTACAGTAGCCTCACCTGTTATTTCAGCAGCCTTGCCCCAATGACTTACCTGAATGCTGACAAGGTCATTTAAGTAGAGGAAGTCGCATAGAAGCCTTGCGGGAACGTAGCCACCTCTAGCTATGGCGACGATTATATCGGGCATCCAGCCAGATTTTATTATCTTTAACGCAAGTTCCCTGCACCAATTGATGACCTCTTCCCATTTCACTAACTTACAATTTACCTTGACCACAGTCCCTCACCGATTTAATATGAGAACGTTCAATTTAAAATTTATATCTCGATGCAATATATACATTGGGATGATGAAGATTGGTCTTTGACGAGCGGTGAGTAAAGCGACTTGCGCTGATCCGCCTAATTAGCGTTTTATATATCATATCTTTATGAGCTCGTAATTAGAGGTACCCAATCCTAACTTCTCAGCATACTTCACCTGTAGATAGGGATCTATGCCGTAAATGCTAAGGAATTTATTCTCACCACTTTTCATTGCCTTAACCCTACCTAACGGGCCTACTTGTCCTGGGATGCCAGGTGCCTGGTTTATTAAGTCTAACGAGGCCTTTTCTATAGCCACTATGTCTGTAGAGGCAAGAATACCTTGATCAGGAACTATAGGTATAGTAGACCAAGGCGTACAATCACAGGCAAAGGTAACGTCCATTACGAAATTCAGATAGCCTATCTTTCCCTTCTTGAAAGTGCTTATTACAGCAGCAGCTGCATCCACAATAGCCATGAGGAACTTTTCAACCCCTCTCTTAGACCATGATAGCGCCCTGGTTGGACAAGCCCATACACAACGATAGCATCTGACGCACTTCTCCTCATCTATTATTACCCTATTATCCTTAATTGTTATTGCCTTATGATCACAACTTGTAACACAAATCCCACATAGTTCACACCTACTTGAATCCCATTGCGGCGGCTCACCACCCAATACGGAATGTATTCGTCTCTTCTCTGAGTGACATACGCAACCCATGCCTAAATTCTTCAAGGCGCCACCATAGGATGTCATCCTATGTCCCTTCGCATGGGTGATTACTATCATGGCGTCAGCATCGGCTATGGCTGCAGCTACCTTTACTTCCTTTAGTACTAATCCATTCACCTTAACTATACGATAATCCTCACCCTTTATACCATCCGCTATTACTATCGGAGCTCCTACTGAGAGATGGTTTATGCCCTGCATATTCGCTATTTCTATATAATCCAAAGATGGAGGCCTGCATGTATCAGTAACGAATGGTTTTCCTCCTAACTCCTTCACGACATCAACTACTTTCCTTATAAAAGGAGGCCTGACAATACGAAAACCACCTTGAGAGCCGAGGTGAGTTTTTATTGCAACGAAGTCGCCCTTCTCAACTATCTGATCAATTCCGATCTTGTAAAGTAATTCCCTTACCTTGGTTAATGGACTTTCCTTCAAGCTTAACTCCTTTAAGATGACATCTGCCATGAATACCTTACTCATTAAAACCCCCTTATGTCTAAGGATCACTATGGAAATTTAAGCGTTGAGATCTGATGCATATACTTCATGCCTTATCCTTATGCCCCATATGAAACTCGTAATTTAACCGTTCTCTACTTCACGCTTCTTCACGACTTGAAGTATATCGTACATTCTGCCCTTTCGTACCAATTCCTCGTAGATTCGCCAGATCCTCTTATCGGATACAAGTCCTGGATAAAATCCTCTTCTCTCAAGTTCCTCTCTTACTCTCTCCGTTAGTTCATCAGGATGAATCCACGGTTCATTGAAGAGGACGTACATTATCGTATCCGCTATATCACTATTATGCGGGTATGGTTTCTTCCTTCTCATATTTTATCTTCTTAATGTCTATTACATTTAAAGATAAGTTAATATTTTTGCATGGCTAAGTGTTTACGGTATGAGCAAGGAGGTCAGAGTCACATTTGAACCACAGGGAAAAACAATCCTCGTGCCCCGTGGAATAACGATACTAGAGGCCGCTAGATTAGCAGGAATTAAGATTAGGTCAGAGTGTGGTGGACAAGGATTATGTGGAAAATGTAGGATCTTAGTTAGACCCGTAGATGCTACAACTAAGATTACAGATGTTGAAAGACGATGGCTTACGGACTCCGAGCTTAAGCAGGGATATAGACTTGCCTGTCAGGCAAAAGTGTTAGAGAATTTAGTAGTGATAGTCCCACTTGAGACACGACTAGTGAAGGCTAAGATAATTGAATATGGCTATGAGTATCCACTTCCCTTCAAGCCCTTAGTAAAGAAGGTTGTAGTAAGGATACCTAAAGCTAAGCTCTCTGACCTTAGGCC
>QMSL01000189.1 GCA_003649665.1 Thermoprotei archaeon
ACCTTACCGCCAAGCATGTATGCTATAAGCTGATGGCCATAGCATATACCTAAAATTGGTATCCCGAGATCAAATATTCTTTTATCAACTTTAGGGGAATTATCTGTGTAAACACTACGAGGTCCGCCAGAAAGTATTATTCCCTTCGGTCTTAACTTAACTATCTCATCTATGCTTATCGTAAAGGGGCGAATTTCTGAATAGACTTTAAGCTGCCTTATCCTTCTAGCTATTAGATGCGTATACTGCCCGCCGAAGTCTATTACTAGGACTATATCTCCTACTTTAACGTCCTCTTTCATATCTCAACATATCATAATAGAGTTAAGGCAGGCGATAAAACTTATTGAGACTTTTTCATCATATTGTGCATAGATAGTAGTTTTACGAAGGGGGATATAACATGAGTGTTAAAATACTTATCCTCTACTTCTCAAGGACTGGAAACACGGAAAAGATGGCAAAGGCAGTTGCTGAAGGAGCTAAAGAAATAGAAGGGGTAGACGTAGTGTTAAAGTCCATTCGTGAAGCAAGACCGCAGGACTTATTGGAAGCAGATGGTATAATAATAGGATCGCCAACGTATTACGGCACAATAGCAGGCCCTCTTAAGAAGTTCTTAGATGAAACAGTGAAGTATCATGGCTCCTTAGAGGGCAAAGTAGGAGGTGCGTTCTCTTCATGTGGAGCTATGGGAGGAGGTGCAGAAACAACAGTTCTAGATATAATTAAAGTAATGTTGATCCATGGCATGATAGTTCAGGGCAATCCTGAGGAACATCACTTCGGAGTCATCTCGATAGGAAGTCCAGATAAAGAGATATTGGAAGCGTGTAAGGAGCTAGGTAGACGAGTAGCACGATTAGCAAAGCAACTTAAGGGAGAGAAATAAGATCTTCTTTCTCGCCTCATTATCCCCTTATAACCCATATTGTGCGGGATTAAACTCTCGAACCTTAGCCGTATACTTACTTAATGCCTTATCTATGAATTCATCCTTTTCTGGGATCTTATGTAGAGCTTCTTTTAATTTGTTGAGATATTTAATTTCTGGAGTATCCAATCTGAGACGCCTTTCCTCATATGCTCTTTCTATTATTTCAAGAGCCTTGATTCCTGCCCTTATAGTCCTCCAATAGGTATCCTCTTTGTTCTTCACTATAGTCTTCGCTACATCCCATGCTACATCGGGGGATAGTATTAAAGCCTGTGGATCCTCGAATTTATCTGAGGATATCAGAAGATCTCTTAACGTGAATTCTCTTCCCATAGCTATCGCTGTGTTCATGAGCTTTACATCGTAATATAGCATTTCGAGAATTGCTTGTGGTGCTGATCCACTGAAAAGTTGTATGTTCTCTACTTGCTCATTTGACCATAAATCGCACATTGCAGCAACTATGTTACCGACTAAACTGCTATGTGCAACAGCGCTTGTCTTCCCTTCCATTGACATAGGATATCCCGTTATGAACTTTATCATTACGTTTTCATATGCACAATCCTTTCCAGGTCCTTTTGCTCCCTTCTCATAAGCCACTAATGTCCTAGACGCAGACATCGCTCTAATTACTGCGGCAAGAACATGAGATGCCCTCCTATGAACTTTTCCTCCTGCAAGAATCATTGCTGTATTTGCAAACCCACATGCAGTATCACCTCCTGGCACTACTTTATGTCTCCTAGCTATATTGACTATATCCTTCCAGAGACCATCCATATCTACTATCGCAAGGATGGCTAGCGAGAATATTATGCCCTCGAGGTCACCTCTTATGAACGCATAGTCGAATACTTCTTTACCTCCAATGGACTCAATAGAAATGACGTCAGCTCCGCTTCTACAGACAGCTTCGAATGTTTCCATCATTATGTTTCTTGCCTCATCATAGGTAACTTCTCTAAGCTTCCTTATATCCGCAGGTGTAACTCTTAGTGCTAATTTAATACCATATCGCGAATGATATCCTTCCATGATATCCTTCTGAAGGCTTACTATCTCCTCTGCAAGCTTAGGCCTAAGCGTTATAAAGTAGCTCAACTCAGTCTCTAACTGAAGCGATTTAACATTGAGATCCACAGCTCTTTCCAATATCTCCCTAGTTATCTTCTCGTATTCCTTTATGAGCTTCTTTTCATCATTTTCATAGCCTCTATATGGCCAATATTTTACCTCTGGTATGACTTCCCCATATCCAACTTTAAGACCCAGGCCGTATTCAAGTGGATATTTTGCCTTACCAAAAATAATCTCCTCAGGACTCCCATAGGCTAGATCATTATCAGTCATGTTCTAGACCCATTACTAAGTGATACGATTAGTAAATATGGTTTACAGTTTATAACAAGTATTCCTAAAATTAAATTGTTTATAGGAGAGATCACTATGAACTATAGGGAGCGTTTTCAAGCATGGATGCACTATAAGGATGTTGATAAAGCTCCATTCTATGAGTGGTTAGGCTACTGGGACGAGACCATTAACAGATGGAGAGCTGAAGGTTTACCCCCAGGAGTTGACATATTTGAATACTTTGGCTTTGATAAAAGGGAGAGGATTCCCATAGATCTGGGTCCTATTCCTAGATTCGTTAGGAGAACCATAGAGGAGAATGAGCGCTATGAAATATTCATCGATTGGAGCGGTATTAAAATGAAGAGGCTTAAATGTTCTACATCAATGCCTCAATTCATAGAGTTTCCAGTTAAGAATAGGCATGATTGGGAGCTAATGAAAGAGCGCTTTGATCCTAATGATATCAGGAGATTACCGCTAACATGGGGTGATGAGCTCTTCGACTACTACGCTAAGACTGAGAATGTAGTCTATTTATCACTAACTGGCTTCTTCGGA
>QMSL01000190.1 GCA_003649665.1 Thermoprotei archaeon
TAAAGACGGAGTATAGTGAACTATCGTGTTGCTTCTCTTCAAGAAGTAGTTCTCGCTGGATTGTATATACTTTAATGAGAAGAAGAGAGTTATCTCCTCGGGTTGCATTAGTACCAATAAGGCCGGTAATATCGAGAGATTTACTCTCAGCTTACCATCCTTTCTCTTCCATAGGTAATTGACTTTATATAAACGCCTTATACTCGCGGAGAATGCTCTCTCATTAGAGAATTCATCAATCCAAGCATCAAGGGCTTTTAAAGGAGAGTCGTCGCTCACATCGAAGCCTGAAAGTACTGTTAATGTCCATAGGTCTTGAGCGCTTAATATGTGAATAGGCATATTGTTCACCATCCAAACCAGCGCTTAACAGCCATTACTGCAGACTGCGTGGCTCTTTTTGCTGACGTAATGGTTCTAACTATGCCTTCTCCAAGATTTACTAGACCGTGAAGGGATTTCTTGGTAACGCCTACTGCTATCTTAGTTACTTTAAACGAATCCTTTGATACCTTAAAGACTTCATCTATCCTTTGATGAACTCCATCTACGAATTCCCCTAGATTGTCTACTTTCCCTTTAAGACCAGCGCTTAATCCCTCATTATCCAGTATCTCTTTAAGTATGTTAACATCTAATTTCGCCCATTCCTTCATTTCTAGGTAGGCTTCGTATACGTACTTATACCATAGGCCATATTTGCCCTGTAAGAGACGTTTGTATACTACTCGAGATCCTTTAAAGGCGCCATCATAAGCCATCTGGATTGGGCCTTTAATAAAGTTTGAGGCACTAACGATATCGCCGGCCTCACTATCTCCTAATAAGAGCTGGGTCACAAGTTCATAGGTGGTCAGTTCAGGATGTCTTGATGTTAGCTTAAGACACATGTAATTCGAGGCAGCACTCTTGGTATAGGCGTGTATTAGGTTATCGCCTTCACATAAGTTCCTTATGGTGTCTATGCCAACATCAAGTATCGATAAGACATCGCCTATAGTTCCCATCATTTTAGAGCGCCTCTTTATCTTAGCTAATTGACTCCACGCACGTCTTGCATTATTTCTAGCCTGATCTACAAGCCTTTTCGCCTTCTGATAACGCTTTACTACATTCAAGTACTTTTTAGGGTTAAGCCGAACTATATTGTTGCCTACTATTTTAACATTAGCTAATTCCTTTTTATATTCAAGGGCGGCGAGATCATAATTCCTCACTGCATCCTGCCATTTATTAACCCAGTACCTTGCCTTATTTGCTATCAGTTTGGCACTTTTATCTAAGCTCTTTATCAGCCTATCAGATACGACGGAGTATATGTTTTCTCCTAGTGAGTAAGAGAAGGAGTATTTTTCGATGACTTCGTTCACTTTCCTTAATATATCCGTTTTTCTAGCTTCACTAGTTTTAGTACTCTTCTTAGCTCTTATACGCTTCTTCGCTTTGGTTACCTTCGATCCTCCTCTCTTAGCAGTATATTTAACTTCCTGAGTTTTAGCGCGTATATCTCCTTTAGGTAGTTTTTTAACTAACTTACCTTTGATGATCACGAGGCCTGTTAGGAGTGCGGCTCCAACTGCAATGGCTGTAGTTTTAGAAGAACCTCTGCTAATAACAACTGGTGCTTCACATGAGTCTTCCGCATAGAAGGTACTATTAGTTTCTTCATGTGAATTCTTGGATGCATCAGATTCTCCAGGTATAGGTATCTCTACTCCTGAGAACAAGGATATACGTGCCACTACGTATAGTTTATTCAGCGATAAGCCCTCGACTTTAGGAAATTCAAGCGTTACACTTTTCGTTCTAGCACCAGATCGAGGAAGTTCATCGGGTATATTACAGAGAGAGCCAACAACAAGGGGCACTTCTACAAGAAAACGACGAATGTACTGAATAAGGAAAGGTGGTAAGTCTTCTAGCGAACCTCTATAATCAGGACATACACTCGCTTCTAGTACGCCCCATTCGTATTTCGATGGAAGAGACCACGAAAAATGGCAGGTGACTATAATTTCATAGACGTCCTCTTTCTCAATTACTTTAACGTCCTTGATACTAATGCTTACTCCGCCCGATGCTCTAGATCTAGAAATAAAAGAGGTTGCTATTAGCAATAAAGATAGAAACAGCATTAGAGATGGTAGAAAATTTTTGCATAAAGCAGACATTATGTTCACCTGAGCGGGTGGCCGCAACTTGGACAGAACTTGTATGATGGCTCTATCTCAGCACCACAATTTGGACAGTAACGCATTTCCCTCGTGCTGCTTCTAGTCTGAGCGCGCTGTGTAGTTGATGATTTCTTACGTCTACTACGTCTAGAGGTGCGCTTTCTAGCTCTGGCCTTCGTCTTAGGAATGCTTACAGGTATTTCAGGTTCGGATATTGCGCTCATCTCAGCTATCGCCTGATTGATTGCGTTGACCCAGCCCTTCGTTTTCCATACTGAAACAGTGTAGGTGTACGTTTTACCGCCAGCAGTTATGACTACTGCGCCAAAAGACGATTTAACGTTTTCTATCTCATCTAAGGGAATCACCTGAAGGCCTTTATTTGCAAGGGTTTTAATGGTAGAAATAATGTCTGCAGAAAATGCAGCTGTCATCAATTTGCTCGGAAGGAAGATCACCCGCTTGTTGGTAAGATAGAGTGTTCCTATAGGCCCAAAAGCTCCTCTGCCACGGGTAACACTGCCCTGTTTCTTTATAATTCTCTCGTCCGGTTCCAATAACTCCTCTATTTTCACCATTAGATTAACCGGTATAATTGTCCTTCTGCTACTTAATAAACCTTACTCTGATGTGGTGTTCGTATTTAGAGCTATAGCCGATCATCACGCTA
>QMSL01000191.1 GCA_003649665.1 Thermoprotei archaeon
CACCGACTCTGAGAAGCTCTTCTATAGCTATTGCCGTAGATTCACTTCCAATGCCTGTGCTCGTAGCTGAAATTGGAACTCCCTTATATCTCCCAGTATACGTCACATACTCTCTATGCTTAGCTTTTAGCTCGTAATAGTCCCAGTACTTTGCGATTCTTACTACTCTCTCAGGGTCACCGGGAAGAAGTACATAAGGAGCTACGTCTCCAGGCGCACATGCGATATGATATTGCCTACCTTCAATAGTTTCAGGTTTCTCAGCAGAGGTCAACCTCTTCATGTGATATCGCCTTGGCTCTATAGTATTCCAAATTGCTATGTTACCGCTAAAGGTTATAAGCATATCCCTCTCAATACGACGTAGTCCATTTAGGAACATTATGGTAGAACGAGCTATGAGGATAGGATAAGGGGGTGAGGAAAATATATTTATGTTATCCATAATTAATGAATATAGGTTCGAAATATGTTCCCCCTAGCTTTAGTCATCATGGTAATTGTAATAATTGGATTACTAATGGCAATTCTAGGATACTACTTCGCTACTTACAATCGATTTCAAGCGCTCCGAAATGCAAGCGAGGCAACTCTAAATCAAATACGTGTTGCACTTAGGAAGAGACTTGACTTAATTGGACAACTTGTTGATGCAGTTAAGAGTTATGCGAAATTCGAGAAGGAAACACTTGAGAGAATAGTAGAGCTAAGGTCTTCAATTGCTAAAGCCTCTCCTGAGGAGATAAGAAAAGCTGAGAGGGAGACAAGGGAATTATTAAGCAGATTAATAGCCATAGTTGAGGCATACCCGGATCTAAAGACCGCAACTACTGTAATGAAGCTTATGGAAGCTGTGAGAGAGATAGAGGACGAAATAGCTAGACATAGGTATACATACAATAATATAGTTCAGGAATACAATACTAAGATAGACACCTTCCCATCAAGCATTGTAGCCAAAATGAATGGTTTCAGGAAGTTGCCTTACCTAGAGGTTGGTGGAGCCGAGATAGAGGTCAGACCTAGAATAGAGTTCTAGGATAATATCGTTAATTGGGTGGTAATGTGAGAGAGACGAAGTGGATACTGATCGTACTAACACTTACATCATTGTTAGCGGTGATAGCGTTCTACGTAGTACAAAACGTCATCATAATGCCATTTGGGAATGCAATTGCAGAATATCAGGCCATATACGATCCATCACAGGGAAAATTAGTTGAGGAGTACATATTTCACATCTCAAGCTCAGGGAAGTACAGGATGCTTTATAGAGTCTGGAAAGCACCAATATCAATAAGAGATGAAAGCGCGCCAATAAAGGTTAAGTCAGTCGTTTGCCCAGAAGGGACAATTGCCTATGTAAAAGACTTCAAAGGTAAACTATATGTTCTTAATGAAAACGTACCCACCTGGATTGTAGACAAGATTTACGAGTTGGCCGAGGTGAATGAAATAGGTTGTTATTTCCCGAACAGAATACCAGCAGGAGTCTATAAGCTCCGAATAGAGTATGAATTTTACCCACCTGTAGAATATGACGGTAACTACTATCATTTAAACATCAAATTCGCTGATGAACACATCCCTTATAGTAAAGTTGATATAAGGATACTAATTCCCGGTAAGAGCATTCGTCTACTATATGTTCATGTTCCAGCGTACAATGTTGAGAGAGGAGAGGATTATATTAGGATCTATGGTAGTAGTTTAAAAAATGTACTTTTAGAAGTGGAGCTCGTTTTCGAGAAGTCTGAAAACGAAGAGTATAAGTTCAATATAGAGCCTGTAGATTATGATGTGATAAAGGCAACCAAGAGAGCTAACTTAGGCTATATGCTTACCTATAAGCTTATTAGGACAATTTCATACATAGCTTTAGGAATCAATACGGCATTTCCGATCATGGCCCTTATATTATACCTAATAAAAGGTAAGGAGAGGAAATTCACTGTTCCAGAATATCTTAGTTACGTACCTAACCGCAATAGAAAACCCTGGGAGGTTAACTTGCTCTTTAAGGCAGATGCATTAACGATGGACGAGGACGCATTTTACGCCACACTATTGGATCTTAAGAGGAGAGGGATAATAGATATAGAGATAGTGGACGACGACATAATAGTTAAGATAGTGAAATCCGCAGTCTCAGAGCCTCTCGACTTTTATGAGAGAAAGGTTTTAGAATTCATAAGGACATGGGGCAAAAATAATACGTTGAGCTTTAAGAGGCTTCAGAGAATAGCAAAGGATGGTGAGATATCATTAATTAGGATTCTCGCTAATGAGCTAGGGGAGCTTCTTAATACGCCTTACGAAGCCAGAAAGCATGCAGAGAAATACGTAGAAAAAGGCGTGAGAAATGCATTCATAGCATTAGCAGTCATAAGCTTTATGCTATTATTGATAATACTAACGCAAATCAAAACAATGAGTAGGCTTTACTTCCCATCCGGTAGGATCTTAGGAGTATCATTAGCAACTCTCTTAGGTCAATCAATAATATGTGCTATACCACCTTCCCAGGTTTTCGGAAGATGGAAGAAAAGCTTCTATAAGGAGAAGCTGGAATGGGACGCTTTTAGAAATATGCTTGAGGACTTCGCCATGATACAAAAGTACAGACCAGAGGATCTGGTCATATGGAAGGAATGGCTAATTTATGGAACAGCACTAGGCGTTGGAGAGAATGTAGTTAAAGCCATGAAGATGTTGAACATAGAGGTACCAGAGGCACCATTAGTGATCTTAGCACCAAGGATTATTAGGAGCACTTACGGAACGATGGTTAGCAGAGGAGGAGTAAAGGGAGGAAAAGGATTTGGAGGAGGATTCGGAG
>QMSL01000192.1 GCA_003649665.1 Thermoprotei archaeon
AGGGTTAGGGATGTTAGAGGACCATTCGCGAAACCACTCTCAGCCGAGGAATGGAGGAGCAGATGGATAAGAGGATTATGGGATGGTCTCGCGGACATACTTGGTGTCACAAGAGAGGAGGTAGGGGAAGAGCTAAAAAAGAGAGCATTAAGATTACATGAGACGAAGGTCGTGGAGCTTTATAGGGAGTTTTATAGACCTGATGTAATGTACTTAGTCTCAATGACCAAAGTTCCTAAAGATATCACAAGGGAGTTAAGACATCATGGGATAATAGTACTAGACGACGTTGGATTTAATAGGAGAAATTTAAAACGTCTTACTGAAGACATGCTGAACAGATTGTTTACTACGAGTTTAAGTAAGAGTAAGGATATAGAGGAGGAGGTTGAGGATATCCTAGAGAACCTCCTTCGAAGGTTAGAGGAAAATGGCATTTCCATAAGCAAAAACGAGTTATTATTCCTTATGTCAAGTTATATATCATTAAAAGAAGATAACTTTATTAACTTCGTTAAGAAATCGGTAAAAATGAAGTATGGCTGAGGTTAGAATTATACACGTATATAAGAACCCACCTGTGGAGCAGAGGTTAATAGTAAGAGATGGGATCAAGCTCTCAGAGCTACTCTATAGACTTAAGATACGTTATGATACAGCAATAGTTGCTATAAATGGCACGGTAGTTGAAAATGCAGAGAAAACCAGAATTTATGGTAAATCAGAGGTAGCAATACTTGACGTCTTAGATGGAGGATAGGGAGTTATCGAAATCACGATATATGACAGATTGCTGAAGGGATATTTCGAAATAATATACATTCTCGAAATACCTTTTCATGTTCATAATTGCTTGGAAAACACTTATATTTTTACTAATCCCTTATATAACTTTAAGACATACTAATTCGTAGATGTGTATATCTTGAAGATGAATAGGGTGAATGAGATGAATGAGATGGAGATCGCAAGAATATATGAGGATGAGATTAAGGAAAACATTACCCATTTAGCGGAACAGAGTATGGAGTCCGTAGTTGAGTACGTAGAGAAGCAGGTGAAATTAATAGAGAAGAGGGATCTAGTCCTGCCCTACTGGTTAGCCTCGAAGATCTTATTAAAGAACATGCTTGAGTTCATAATTAATCACATACCAATCAGTAGAGTTAGTGGAGAATTGGAGAGAACCGTAAGGAAGCTCTCGAACTTATACTTACGAATATTGCTTGAAGTAGACCTCCTAAAGGCTGGGGAGTACGTTAAAATACTAAACCTAAGGTATGTAAAAAGAGAGAAGCTTCCTGATACAATAGAGTTAAAGGAAAATGTTGAAGATGAGCTTAAGCGATTGGGAATTCTAGAGTACAGACTCTCAGATGAAATGAATTCATTATTAAGATTAATCGGAAAGGAGATATCCGATTTGAACGTAATAGTACGGAGTGGACATATCCTAAAGAGATTAATGGAGAAAGGATTGATAAGGGTATTGATAGTACCTAAAGAGATCGATATACTAATGTTAGCAAAGGGATATAAAGAGAGGAAAGCACCAACTAAAACCATAGAGCCACAATTAATCAAACGTCTCTTAGAGGCAATATTACGCATAGGACACATAAAGGAGCTCTATGGAGATGAGTTGGAGGAAGTATTGGATATTCTTGGTAGAGCAAGTGTTATTGAAGGAGAAGTGAAAGAGGAAACTACTACAGCTAAGGTGGAGAAGGGCGTAAAGGAGATAGTAGAGGGAGCACTTAAGATAAACTTCTCAGATGGCACAATAGAGATTATAGGGAAGAGAGGAGCCATAAGCGAGGACTTAGAGGAATACTTACGACATGGAGGATACGATTTAGTATATGAGGAGGATCTAGTAAAATTTAAAAAGAAAGTAGATAACGTCGATAGCTTACTTAATGACTTATCATCCCTTAGGGGTAACATTACGGTAAAGGCTGATGAGAAGAGCCCCTCATGGTTTAAGGCCTTAGTCAACGATCCGAACTTAGCAGAGTTCCTAAGAAAATTAAGGAGTAAGATAATAAAGGAAATAGACGGAAATAACCCAATTCCGAACGTAAAAGTGTGGGAAGTAGCCATTTCATTAGGCTACACGTACGAGGATACCTATAAGTACATAGGAAAGTTAGTACGTGAAGGCCTTTTAGGCATATACATGGAAAAGAGGCGTGTTCATTACATACTCAGGGATCCATTAAAGATGACTTAGGAACATTGAGCTTTCATAATACATGGGGACTGATTGTAGTAATATTAACGTTTTACCGAATAAAAACCCGTGATTCCTAAAAGATCATAGTTTTGATCCTCTTAATAGGAGATTAAAATGGTAGTCGTAGTCAGGGGGAGACTTCTTCCTGATGCATGGGAGAAAAGCATTCTTGAAGTGTGGAAAAAGGGAATAGTAATTGATACGGAATACGGTGAGAGATCGAAAGACATAGCGGTAGTCATCAGAGTGGAGAGACCATTGGAAGAACCGAGAGTACATCTAAAAGGAATAGTTGCAGGTAGGCTTTCCGGATTATTTGAATACGTAGACGAGGTAATAAAAGGCATACATGATAATCTCATTGGGGTATATGGGTATACATACCATGAACGCTTATTTAGATATGAGGGGCAAAATGGCATAGTTGATCAAATAGAGTACATAATAAGGAAGTTAAAAGAGGCACCATATTCGAGAAGAGCACAAGCCATTACATGGCAACCTTGGAAGGATATACATTCAGAACATCCACCATGCTTGCAGAGGATATGGTGTAGGGTTATTGATGGTAAGTTAGTAATGCATGTCCACATGAGGAGCAA
>QMSL01000193.1 GCA_003649665.1 Thermoprotei archaeon
AAGTTGAAAATCCCAAAGCCGATTTCATCCAGAACAATAATGTAATGCCATGGTTCACTACAGTAGATCCCGGCATAAATCCTGACAACTATCCTAGCTACCTCGTTAATAGAAATGCAACAATGAATGATAGAGGGAAGAGGGCTTTTGAAGTATTATCTAATGCGCATAACTTCACTCTAGAGGATGCCATGGCATTAGCCACAGGTACACTAGTTCTGAAAGCTGTAGAACTCAAGAACATCATAATAAAGGAGTATGAAAAGGCCATAAGAGAAGGGAGGATTCTAAGCCATGAGATAGAAGAAGCCATTAAAATATTATCAAAATGGAATTGCCGTGCAGATAAAAATGAGGCCGGTATGACTATATTCCACATCTGGTACACCTACTACTTAGAATCTAAAGATCCAATTCTAGCCCTTCAGAAGGCAGTTAATTATATGCTAGAGAAGTATGGCCGAATTGACGTAAAATGGGGTGAAGTACACGTTCTAGAAAGAGGAGGTACACGTTATCCTCTAGATGGCGGAACCAAGCTCCTCCCCGCTTTATGGATGGCTACAGGACCGATAACAGAAGATGGAATAATGATCTGCAACTCTGGCTCATCTTTTACAATGCTCGTAATTCTAAAGAAAGATAAAGTGATCGCATACTCTCTCATCCCCTACGGAGAAAGTGAAAATCCAAACTCTCCTCATTATGCTGATCAAGCATCACTTAAGAGTCAGGCTAAGCTGAAAAGGACACTTTTCGATCTAGATGAAATACGACAGGTCTGTAAAGCGAGGATCATTAAATACAGGGATTAAATTGAAAGAATCCTTGAGTACTTCTTTTTTAAATCTTCATTACTTGAACATACGATTTACCTAAGCTTCCTTATCAGAACTAAATATTCCTCAATTACATTGTGCTTAAGTCCCTTAAAATATTTGTGATAGAGCTCCTTGTCTATGAGCAGTCTGAGATAACTAAAGCCCATATACTTGGCGATGCCCATGACTACCTTTATTACCTCCTCCATTACTCTAATGTCCTCAAGCCATGAAGCTAATTTAGCCTGTTTCTTATCACGCCATAGACTTTCAATGATAATAGTTGCTCCCAGATCTGGTAAAAGGGTTTCAAAGGATGATATCATCTCCTTCTCTACGATATAATCTCACCTTCTCTTAACCCATGTGGTAAACGATGAGCCTATTCTAGGAGAGACGAAGATCCAATTCTTAATTGCATCATAGTGCTCCGGAAATTCCCTTATGTCCAGATCCTTCGGATCTACGATATTCGCATCAGATAGGTCTATCTCTATATGATTAACACAATATGTAATGTCATTAATGCTACACTTTCTATAAAAACCAATGGCATTAGGATCAGACCATACAGCAATAGTATCACAGTCCATATCTTTAGAGATCTCCATACAAGCGCACGACCAATACATATACAAGAGCACGAAAATCGCCTAAATCGCTCTTTAGTCTCCCTTTCAAGATATAATCTTTGCAACACTCATGACGTTCACATAACCCGTAAATTGTTATACCCTTAAAGATATACCTAATGAGGAGATCATATATGGATCAAAGGGAAGTAAGATATGAGTTGCTTCATCCCGATGAACTTAATGATATAGTGGAAAAGGCGCCAATAGCTTACGTTCCTTTAGGAAGCTTGGAATGGCATGGACGACATATGCCTTTAGGAAATGATGCTATAAAGGTATATGAAATATGCCTAAAAGCAGCCAGGATAACGGGAGGCGTAGTCTTTCCACCGATATATTGGGGAACAGAATGCCTAAAGCTAAGAGCATTAGGCGTAAGAGATGGAACAGTAGACGTGGACTACTCTACCTTTAAGGCATTCCTATTGGATATAGTGAGGAGGATAATGAAGCAAGGATTTCGTGTCATAGTGCTCCTCACCGGACATTATTCGAGAGAACAAGTTTCCGCAGTAAAGGAAGTAGCGGAGATATGCGAAAAGATAACTGAAAGCGTAAGGCCAAAGGGCACTCCATCAGTAAAGATAATAGCCTTACCCGAATACGAACTATCCCTTGACCTAGGCTATCATGGAGATCATGCGGCTAAATGGGAAACATCAATATTATTATACCTAAGACCAGAACTTGTAGACATGAACAAACTCACCGACCTATTAGGTATAGATGGAGAAGATCCAAGGAAAAGCGCATCTAAAGAACTAGGAGAGAAAGTCGTAAACACCATAGTTAAGAGATTATGCGAACTAGTTAAAAAAGCACTAATAGAGCTAGGAGTCTAATTTAAGTAGCATACGTTACGAACTCTAAAAGTTGTCAAATCCCTATATCATTCACCGCCCCTCATCATTACATGTGAAAGCATGGCGCATAAAATCGTGAATGTCGAGTTCGTCAGCTTTAGGCTAAAGAAGGAGAGAAGGAAGTTGAGGAGTAGTGAGATACGAGAATATGTTTATCTCCTTGCCCGCTTAAGATCAGGTCAAGAAGTATACATAGGCAGAATAGAGGATGTCGTTTATACTTTTATGTGGTGCGGGGGGTGGGATTTGAACCCACGACGGGCCTACACCCACGGGATCTTAAGTCCCGCCCCTTAGGACGGGATCTAGCCCCCATTGTCCTGGCTCGGGCACCCCCGCTTATATCATCTATTCTTTATATGCCCAAAACTATAAAGCTTTCTCTAGTTAAGATTATATTGTCGAAATATATGGCCCCGTAGCTCAGCAAGGAAGAGCGCGGGCCTTCGGAGCCCGTGGTCCCGGGTTCAAGTCCCGGCGGGGCCGTCACAAAGTTTCTAGAAAA
>QMSL01000194.1 GCA_003649665.1 Thermoprotei archaeon
AGAGGCATATGTTATGTACCGCAAAACCCAGACCTAGTATTCCTTCACGATACCCTATATGAAGACGTACTTAATAGTGCATTAAAAAGCATGGATTTAAAACGCGGTAGGAAATTCACGAGAGAACTCATTAAGGCATTTAATCTATGGCATCTACGTAATAACGATCCTCATTCTCTTTCAAGAGGTGAACGTGTTCGCGCTGCAATTGCCATAATGTCTGCGCTAAAACCTCGCGTACTAATAGCTGATGAACCATTTTCCGGCCAGGATAAGAGGAACATCATAGCTATAATGAACTGTTTGAATTACCTACGGGAGCGATATGGTATCACGATAATCATAATAACTCATGAGGCGGATTTAGCTAAATCCATAGGTGATAAGGTCTTCCTAATGAAGAATGGGAAGTTATATGGTGAGATCACATGTACGAGCTAGTACAATATCTGCCTAAGGTCACTTATCTTCATAAGCTCTCTCCGATATCTAAGCTCGCTTTTGCTTTGATGTTAAGCTTAAGTATAGCTCTCTCGAGGAATGTAATGAGGATTCTTTCTCTTTTGATCAGCCTAACTTTCTTACTATTATGGCTATGTTCAGGCGAACGTAATATTTTAAAACCTTATCTAAGGTTAATCCTCTTCTCATCGCTAATCATGATAACCTCTCAATCCTTCTTCTACTGGAGGATCTTTTTAGACAATGTAGGATACGTTACACTACTTGCTCCTACTACGCTAAGGAAAGTTCCCATACTGGGTCATATAATTCTCTTCCTCACATATGGAAAGGGCTTAGTCTTCTCCTACGATGGTCTTAAATACGGCCTTCTAGTTTCCATTAAATTCTCATCAATGCTTCTCACAAACCTTATAGTTCTCCTGACAACTAGACCTGGCGATATCGCAAGATCTTTAGCTAAGCTCGGAGTACCAAGGGGGTTAATACAATTAGCGCTAATAGCCATTAAATTCATACCCTTATCCATTGAGGAGTTCCTCCTCACGTATAGAATAGCAAAAATGAGAGGCATGGAGTTCAAGATGACTAAGCTTCATAAGAACCTGTCAATGCTTCTAAAAGCATCTACTATCTCATTAATAAGAAGGGCGAAACTTATGGCAATAGCACTTGAAATGAAAGGCTTCTCCATAAGTGCTAGTCATTACCGAAAAATAGCCTTGAAAAAGGGCGACCTCATGTTAGTACTATTTGCTATTGTGGTAAGCACTTTACTATTGATATAGCTTATGTCATTTACATTAACGCTTCTTTAAGCGCCTCCTTACAGGGACACTTTCTCTCCTTAGGAATCCTCGGTATTAGCTCATAAAGTAACTTCTTCGCTTTCTCCACATTCTCTTTCATGACTTTGATTACTTCTTCCGCTGTAACTGGCTTTTCAGCCCATACATCGTAATCAGTAATCATTGCAATGGTTACATAACATATCTGTGCCTCCCTAGCTAAATTCACTTCTGGGACAAGGGTCATGCCTATTATGTCCGCTCCCCAGCTCTTATAAAGCCTTGACTCAGCTCTAGTTGAGAACCTAGGCCCCTCAATACATACATACGTTCCCTTCTCATGTACTGGTATCCCTAGCTCCTTAGCTGTTTTTATAGCAACTTCCCTTAGCTCAGGGCAGAAGGGATCTGCCATAGAAACATGTGCTACGAGCCTTCCATCGAAGAATGTATATGCCCTATTCTTCGTAAAATCTATGAACTGATCTGGTACTACGAAGTCACCAGGTCTATAGTCCTCCCTTAAGCTACCAACTGCTGAAACCGCTATAATCCTTTCAACGCCAAGTGTCTTTAAGGCCCATATGTTTGCTCTATAATTTATCATGTGTGGTGGAACCACGTGACCCCTTCCATGACGAGGTAAGAACGCTATCCGCCTACCCTTAAACTCCCCCACAATTATCTCGTCAGATGGTGGACCATATGGCGTATACACCTTTATGCTCTTTACCTCTTTGAAAAGGCCCGGATCGTACAATCCCGAACCACCAATAATGCCTATCTCTGCTCTAACTTCAGGTGGAACCAACATTTTGCTTCCCCGCTAAAATATTACCTAATTGCAAAAATTATAAAAATTAGTCCATACGTCCTAACGCGACGTTTTTACTTACTTAAAATATCGTTTGCCGTATTCCTCTCCATACACCACTCTATCCAGAGGTATTCTTGATGGAGGGCTTGGTCTCTCAGCTGGCCTTCCTATAGGAATCAAGGCAACAGGTCTCACTCCTTCTGGGATATTCAATATCCTTCGTACTTCATCCTCATCAAATGCACCTACCCAACAACTACCATAGCCTAATGCATGAGCGGCTAACAACATATTCTCTATAGCAGCTGCCGTATCCTGAATTGCATATAACTCCCTACCTCTAGTACCATATCGCCAAGCGCTTTTCTCAAGGTTAGCACATACTACTATAATGACCGGCGCTGTAGTCATCCACATTTGACCGAGTGCTGCCATAGCCAGTCTCCTCTTAGTCTCTTCGTTCTTTACAACTATGAACTCCCATGGTTGGAGATTACCAGCGCTTGGAGCCCATATTGCTGCCTCAAGTATTTTCTTAAGATCCTCCTCTGGTATGTCCTCATCCCTAAATCTCCTTATGCTCCTACGTGATCTTATTGCCTCAAATAATTCCATATATTCTCTCCCCCTTTTCTCCTTCTTCCATAAGTATAAATAAGTGATTACAGCTAAGCTTAATGTTGAAGTTGACATACCAAGCAGCTCTTTAGTAGGTTTTACTAT
>QMSL01000195.1 GCA_003649665.1 Thermoprotei archaeon
ATTAAAGGTATAACGATCCTACGGGAGAACCAATAATTTCATGAACTCCCTCCCCGAAGCCGTATGTAATTTTATCTCAATCCTAAGCCCCGCAGTTATCGTCCCAGTACCACCAATGTCCGCACCATATGGAATCGCTATAAGGATGTAATAAATTTCACCAGGCCCAATCGTTATAGAAACAGGCACTGCAGTCGCATCCAAAGCAGTCCCTTCTTGAGGATTCTCTGTCTCAGGATTTGGAGATGGAACTGGGGAAGAACCAGAGGGTTGCACATCATCATACCAGTATTGTGTCGAGGCATCTGACTTAATGACTCTTTTCAACGGAACGTCATTTATTAGTATGTTGTCTATCTCTATGGTCGCTGCCGCCGTGCCCCTATTCCTAACGGCAAGATGAATGACATAATACTCAGTAGAATCAAGATATTCCTTCGTTACATATGCCTCCATTATATCCAGCTCCTCAAATCTTGTGTATAGCCCTGCTATACCTCCCATCCAATACGCTACAGCCATACTAACAGTTATGACTATGGCTACTATAATTATCGTTGCCATTAACGGCTCCATCGCATACGTACTCTTCCTAAATCCCTTAATACATACTCCATTCCTAATCATTATCTTCAGCTGATGTAAAAATATAGGCCCTCAGTCTTAAAAATATATGGGTTATAGGAGTTCTTTACCTATCCTAGCGAACTCATAATGCGGCTCTGACTGATACCAATAAGCGACGCTCGAATAATCAGCTAAAACCTCATCCCACTCCCCATGATGAATCCTAACTATGAGTTCCCTTTCAAAAGGTATTGGATCAGGTATATGAAACCTATACGCCATTATCCTAAAGTTCTTCTCATCCTTAATCAAAAGCCCATGAAATGGCGCATGAAAAGTCCCCATATTGAAATACCAGCCACTAAGGAAGTAATCCTCAGTCCCAGTAGAACCATAAGCCAATTCCCCATCAGCTATGATCTCCATATTGCCCTCAAGAAAGCCAAGACCACCACCTATAGCCCTATTGAAACCCTCCATACAGAGCAACGTTCCCACATAATGCCCCTTACCTTTAGCCTCAAGTATAACATATGGCTTCCCACTTTGAGTAAACCTCTCCCTACGCCATATCGCATGAAACCTCCCCATATCACTAACATCATCAACCTCATAGTATCCTATCATATAATAAAGCGCTCCTATCTCAATCTCACTCATGTTTTCAACTTCTATAAGAGCCCTCTCAAACGGCATAGGGAAAAAGCAGTAATAACCACCACTAGTAGTACCTATCGGCAGAGAATGATAGTGCACATACTGAGCAAAACCAGAACCAAAGAAATCACCTATAGGCACTTCAATGCTAGGCTTATCCTCACCATCCCAATAAGCCCTCAAAACAGCCCTCCTAAGTATAGCCTTATCCGGAGACGCTATGGTAAGCCAAAAGCTAACTATAATACCCGGGCCCTTTATATCAGCAAGTACACGCTTATCCATAGGAGGTATCTTGTAATAATCAACGTGCTTCTCATCAACCCTATGAGTACTAGAGATATACCTCATTTTACCCTTCTTAAACCTAGGAAGATCAATGAACAACACATTCCCACAACACTACCTCCTACCTATTAGCTAATAAGCCTTTCAATGCCCTAACATACTTGAAAAGCTCAATAAGCTGCAACTCATTAAGAACCTCAACATTATCCTCATTGAAATACTCCCTAACCACCCTCCTTACAATACGCTTATCCAACCCCCTCAACTCCCTTATTATAACCTCCTTCAGATCCATAAAAGCAGCAAGATGACTACCCTCCCCCAAATCCCTCAAATAAAGCTCCTGAAGCCTAAGAAGCCTACCCCTATCATTAGCAAAAGCCCTACAGAGCCTCCTATACGCAATAAAGTCAGCAATAACATCCTCAAGAACAAACTCAGCATACTCCACAATATCCTTAGGCCTAACATTACCAGAAGGAACACCCATAGGATCAATCAACACATGAGCAAGCTCATGAGCAATAGCATACATAGCATCAACATCATCCTCAATAAAACTAGCATTAATGTATATAGTAAAAGCATTTCCTTCCCTAACAATCATACCCTTAACATCACCATTCTCATTAAAAACAAGCCTAAGCCTAATACGATAATGACTAAGCTCAGGAAAACACTCACTAACAACCTTATCCAACAAATGCCCAAATATCACAAGCAACTCGTTCTCCTTACTCACCATCCTCACAAAATTTCCTATACCTAAATCGCATATATAACAATTAGCTCACACATTTCCACGTAATAACCAACCAGAGACAACCCTTACTACAGACCTTGTAATACAAACACAACAAACGACGACAATAGAGAACACACATGCAGAAAATCAGCCAGAAACTAGATGATAAATTTCTACCCAAACAATGAGTAATATGTAGTATAGCCAAGATCACAAGATAGCTCCATAATCAAGATAGTGATACATAAACATTCCTAAATTTTCAGAGTTCAATGACCCACTTCACGAAAAGGTTAAATACCCTTTAAAGTATTAAAAGTCATGGCTGATAATATGCGTCTGTCTATTAAGGAACTAAAACGCAATAATACCGCAATAAGCCCAGTAATCGCAACCGTAATAATCGTAGCAGTCACAATAACCGTAGCAATAGCAGTAGCATACTGGATGGGAGGCATAGCAGGACTATACACAAGATTCGAGCAA
>QMSL01000196.1 GCA_003649665.1 Thermoprotei archaeon
GGGAGAAGTTGAGAGATATGCCTTAATTTCAGGTAACATTCTCGACTTCAAGGGAGAGCACTTGATTCATGCGCAGGATACATTGGATGTAGCTATGCAACGAGTTAGAACAGAGATTAATGTTTATATCAAATCTAGGAGACCGCTTAAGGTCTCATTCTGGATTGGAAGTGAAAAACCGAAAGCTCTGAGGATCAATGAAGTAGCTCATGCGGAGTATATATACGATTCCCCAAGAGCATGTGTGGAGGTCAACATACCAAAAGGCAATTTTACCATAAGAATTGAAGTTGAAAAAGCATATATTGAAGGAGAGGAAAACGTAAGGAGAACGTTATCGGCCGTGTATGGTCTTATAAACTGGGCCAAGATGCAATTAAGGTCTAGAAGCGCTCTAAGGCTTATAGATGAGGCTGAGCAAACATACTATGAAGCATTAAATAAGTTTATGGCAGGGGAAATGAACCTTGTAATAGATCTATCCAAAAAGGCAGCGAGGCTTGTTGAAGAAGCATATAAAATCGAAAGGAAAGCCATTGAAAGAGCGCAGTTAGTTCAAATGCTTATTAAAGTTATCCTCACAGGAGCAGCAGCTGTGGCTATTGGTTTCCTTATCTACAAATGGGGAATACCAGTTATTAAAAGATCCTTGAAGACGACTTAGCTCATTATTGAGTGCTATTAAGCATTTGTAGGACTGCATAAAAACCGAGTACATAAGCTGCAACAGTAACACCCCTTAAGGAAAGACCGAGCTCTGGCCCAATTCGTATAGAATACTTAGCCTTTTGTCTCGCCTCTATACTTAAGCCCGTGTACTCGTTTCCTATCATTATTCCTATCCTGCCACTCTCAGATTTTAAGATGCGTATGAGTTCCCTTTCATTTGTTGAAGCATACCTCGTAAATGCAATAGGAACAACATCTACTAAGGCATCATCTAGATTTTTGTAAATTTTAATGTTAGCTTTGCTATATACAGTTTCCATTTCCTTCTTTGCCTCATTAATTACTTTCATGGATTGCTTATCCGTTATTATCCTCAATTCAACATTCATGGCTGCGCAAAGCCGTAACATATCCATTACTTCACCTTTAAGCCTTGGTTTCTCAAAGATTATTACGAGTCTATTAAAGAAGTCCTTCTCAAGATGACATCTCCTCTTAGCGTATATATTAAGAGGGCAACATCCTATAGAGTAGCCGTCCTTAGAGAGTTGAATGTGTACGATATAATCAGGGTTTACTAAATCTGCCTTAAGTTTAAGCTCGTTCTGGATTGCCATACCGATTATTCTACTAAGTTCTACCCTTGAGGGAAGCCTTGTTATACTTTCATCTTCATGTAGTTTTCGGACTACGACCTTGAAGCTAGCGTTACTGGGTACATTATCCTTTACGATATTTACAGCATCCCTTATTAGGCTATCTAAGTCAAATGGTTTATCCCATACGTAAAAGGGTATTATGTGAGAAATGCCTTCGATGCTTCTCAGAATCTTACATACCTTATTCAAGTCATCTTTATTAACAGTTAGTGTAATCCTCCTCTTTCTTCCTTTTTCAACATTTGCCCCATAACTTAAGCCCTCATTCCTTAAGGCCTCTTCGATTATTTTGGCCATCTTCTTCTCACTACCTAAAGTGTAGACCTCAAGCGTGAGAAGGAGTCTAATTTGATTAACACACATACTCTCCCATCCACGAACTCCTGCAGTTAACTACGAGAATTTAGTTTAATTCAATAAAATAATGGGTTACCAAAATTTAAACTAAAAGTATTTAACTACCTTCCTTAATCTATTCTTAACTGAGGTCATGAGGAATGCGAGTTTGCCTATGGAGTACGGCTAGTTGATATCAATGAACTCAAGGAGCATGAAGAGATTATAGAGGAACATGTCAGAGATCTAATAGTTGCAATATTAACTGATGGAGTTCTGCACTATCCACTACTTGTCGAATCGAAATATAAGATAATTCTAGATGGACATCACCGATACCACGCACTGAAGAGACTAGGCGCTAAGCGCGTGCCGATATTTATTGTTGATTACTCTTCGCCAAACGTGATAGTCCGTTCATGGAGACCAGGCATCAGGGTTACAAAAGATATGGTAATTCATGTAGCATTATCACGGAAGAAATTACCACCTAAGACATCAAGGCACATACTAAGGGGAATATCAGTGCCTAGGATAGATATGCCACTATGTTACCTAATCTAATAAAAAGCATTAGATTAGGATGCCATATACTCTTTTTATGTTTACATTTACGGTATAAGATATAGATTACACATAGAGGGTATCGCTTATGAAATTACATTGTGAATATGCCACAAGATTAATAATTCCTGCAATACGTGCTTTAGTAGCTATTCGCCTTGCTAAGAGATATGGTCTTTCACAACTTGAGATAGCTAAAAGATTAGGCGTGTCGCAACCAGCTATAAGTTACTACCTTCATTTTAAAAGGGGTAAGATTGCAGTCAATAAGCTTAAAAAGGATGTAGAGATAATGAGGCTTATCGATCACCTTACGGATCTAATTTATCGTAATGAGAGAAGCGAACTTCTTCAAGATATGATATGTAAGATATGTCGCAAGGCCAGGAAGGTTTTAGTGAATTATAATAAGTTGTAGCGTAGGAGGAGTTTATCACAATAGTAGAAGGCGCGTCAATAAACAACGCATAGGGAACCAGCCTGCTTAGAGTACCGAAAA
>QMSL01000197.1 GCA_003649665.1 Thermoprotei archaeon
AGGAAACCCCACACTATTCCGTAACTGAACGCTACAGAGGCGCTAATACACGTAGCAATGAGTAAAGGCAACTTTATACCATATCTCCGGTATGCGTGGCTTGCTATTGCGTTAGAGAAGAAGCGTATAACTCTATTTATACTCAGAAGAATCCCAACATCCGAGAGCTTAAGACCTAACGTCTCATATTCAAGCGGAAGCGCGACGTATAAAAATGAATCGCTAAAGCGTGAGCATGCTACTACCATGGCTGCTAACATAACGCTCATGAACTCCGATATATTCTTCTTGTCGGACATATGATACCCCGATGTCTCGCCGGACTATTATTCTGATATAGACTCACACCTATAATAACTTCATGAATGATATTCTCAACAACAGATCACACCTTATATACTTAGTATTTGGAAGTAAGTAAGGGAATAACCCTATGGATATGCCAAAAATAGTCCTGATAGGTGCAGGAAGCTGGTTTACTCTTTCCTTCATAAGCGACCTATTTCGTGTAGGAGATCTTTGGGGAAGCGAACTCGTATTAGTGGATATAGATCCTGAGAAAGCGAAAATAGCCGAGAGAATGGTTACGAATACCATCAAGGAGCATAAGGTAGATCTTAAGGTTACCTCAACTACTGATAGACGCGAGGCATTAGATGGAGCGGATTTCGTGATAATTTCGATAAGAGTTGGGGGAACTAAGGCAAGACGCATACAGATGGAATTACCTCTTAAATATGGTGCTTATCAATGTATATCGGATACAGTTGGTGGTGGTGCTCTCCTTAAAGGCCTATGTGAAATCCCCGAGATAGTCAACATAGCGAGGGATATGGAGGATCTATGTCCGAAGGCGCTAATGATGAACTTAACGAATCCATTAACAGCAGTATGTATGGCGGTTAATAAGGTAACCAAGATAAGGGTCGTAGGCCTATGCCATGGTCTTGTATCATTTATAAGATTAGCCTCAAAGCTATTGAACGTAAGCGAGGAGATGTTAACAGTCCTCGCATCTGGGATAAACCACCTCACATGGGTTACAGATATCCGAGTCGGTATGGAGAATTTATATCCAGAGTTTGAAAGGGCACTCTACGATCCAAAGAACGAGAAGATCCTCATGGAATATCCAGGCTATCTCATCTCTAGGGAAATATACGAGGTTTTTAAGCTATTTCCTGCACAAGGCGATAGGCACGTCTCTGAATTCTTCAGGTTCTTCAAGGAATGGTTAAAGAATCCTAAATATAGGAAGATACTTCAGGACTACGGGCACATAGATTTCGATACATTAAAGGAGAAGGAGGAGGATTTTATAGAGAATGAAAGGAGATGGCAGTACTTTAAGGCAGTAGCTGAAGGAAAGGAAAAGTTAAGAATAGTGCCAACGCATGAGCTAGCCGTCGATATAATATCATCCATCGTGAACGCGAAGACTAGAACCCTTTATGCAGTAAACGTACCTAATGAAGGCCTCATACCTGGCCTTCCTGAGGACGCTGTAGTTGAAGTACCAGGGATAGTTGGGAGCTATGGCGTAAAGGGAATTAATGTAGGGAAGCTTCCAGACGCCATACTAGGCATACTAAACCTTCACATAACTAGGTACAAGTTAATGGTTGAGGGAGTACTGAATATGGATAAGGAGCTTATGGTACAAGCCTTAATGCTTGACCCCCTTATTCCATCAATAGAAGCAGCCAGACGAATAGTAGAGGATGGTATAAGGGAACTATCTTCAATCATAAAGCTAACATAAAGCGTAAGGTCTAATGATGCATTAAACCCTCGACCTAGTAGTTTTTAAATCATAAGCAATAAAAGCCCGATACGCGCTTTTTACAATGCTCATCATCATGACTAGCCGTAAATTCGAAGATATCTTAAAATGACTAGCGTACGTTATGAAAAACTGTAAGGAAGTACTGGTGCTCATCATGAGGAATAAAAAGATAGAGGAAATGATTGATAGCTTAAGAAGCGAATTAAAGCTACGCCTAAATGAGCTCACAAACTCTCTCACGCAACTCATAGTTACCTCAAACTCCAGCTTAACGACCTCAGTAGGATCCCTCCAAGATGAAGTCGTACGCTTAAGCGAAATGACAAAGACCATAGTGAATGAACTAACAGATCTTTTCAGGACGCAAAGAGAATCCCTTAAGGCTTTATCAAGAGCCTTAGACACTCTAGTTGGACACGTTCAGGATAGATTAAGAAAGCTAGAAGCTCAAGAAAGAAGGTTTAATGAGCTCATAGACAAACTTGAAGCAAAAATCGCTAAATATACAGCCGAGTACGACTTACTTACCAGAGGCCTTAACGAAAGCCTAGACAAATGGGGAAATGATATCTCCTCCTACTTGACTGAAGTAAACAATATCCTCAAGGAACTGAAGATCCAAAGAACAGAATGGCAAGCTACGATAAATAACTTAATGGAGAGCATAGCAGGTACGTTACCAGGATTAACGGAGAAGGTCAACATCCTTATCAATAGAGGTGAAGCAGCCCTTACAGCTATAAGTAAAATCATGGGAGAATACGAGAAACACCTTAAGGATATCAAGGCATTAAATTCCACGCTATCCAAACGACTAGATGACCTCTCCAATATCCAGCGTACCATGAACTCCAATTTAATGAAACTAAGGGAGCTCTTAGACAATGTAAACACCACACTAATAAATATTGCAGACCTAGTCATAAACCTTGAAAA
>QMSL01000198.1 GCA_003649665.1 Thermoprotei archaeon
ACTAAGCACAATATAATGAGGAGATCTATATGAAGGCAGCCGTTTACTCATTGCTCTTTAGAAGTTATAAGTTAGAGGACTTCTTTAGAATAATGCAAGAGATAGGGTATAAGGCTGTTGAGATAAGAGTTCATGAGGACGGTGTTCACTTAAGTCCATTTGCTAGTATCGACGAAGTAAGAGTTATGAGGAAGAAAGCGGAGGATTACGGACTCGAAATATGTTGTTTATCCTCCTATGCCAGACTTGGCCGTCCAGGTGATAAAGGAAGGCAGGAATTGAAGAAAGCGATAAGCGTTGGAAGGTTGGCAGATATAGCAGGAGCAAAAGTGTTTAGGATAAAAATAACGGGATACAAGCCTGAAATAGGGTATGAAGGTATCAGAAAGCTTTTTAGAGAACAAGCTAAGGAGCTAATAGAAACTCTTAAGAGAGAGGGAGTAGAGGTAATTCCTGCAGTCGAACAACATGGTGGTGGAGACTTAGCTCACTCAACGGGGATATTAAAGGATATGTTAAGAGGATTTGAACCTGAAGACATAGGGGTTATATTTGATCCCGGTAATGCCGTAAAGGAAGGATGGTTGCCTATAGAATTACAGATAGATATGATAAAGGAGTATATAAAGCACGTTCATGTTAAGAACTACGAATGGAGTAAGGAAAGACCAGGCGAGGTTATAGCATCCCCCCTTAGTAGGGGTATTATCGATTGGAGGAAGGTCATTGATGAGCTAAGGAAAATAGGGTATAAGGGATATCTATCCCTTGAAGATTTCAGGAACATACCACCAGAGGATAGAGCTAAAGAAGCACTAGAGTTCTTCAAGAGTATGGGAATCTCTTAAAATTTGAAATAAGAGTTCTGAGCGCGCCCGACGGCCCCTCCATCATAGATAAGGCCCAAAAGGGCCTCTCAGGAGGGTCAAGAAAGACATAATGAGTAAGAGAATTTAAGTTTTTCTATCTTGAATACTCGGACTCCTCGTACCTTAAGCTAAAGGTCATTCCATATCCCACATAGATTATCTTATCAGGGGTGAGCGCTCTCACTACCTCAATCCTATTGGTAGCGGCTATAACAGTAATTCCAGCCCTTCTTGCTATCTCACTAAGCTTCCTAGCTACCTTTTGAGCCGTTAGGGCATCTAGATGCGCGGCAAATTCATCTATTACTAGGAGGTTAGGTCTCGACGCAAGCATGCTTGCTAGTTTTGCTCTTTCCTTTTGACCCGTTGATAGTTCATTGAATTTCGCCCTATAAAAGACGGCATCTGAGAGCCCTACTGAGTTAAGTATTTCAACAGCTAGGGCAGGATCGTTTACCTTCTGAACTAGATGCTCTAAAAGGGTCTCTTCACCAAACTTAGGTTCGTGCTCGCCAGGTAGCATGTATTCAATCTTAACGTTATCTGGTACCTCTATTTTACCAGAGGTGGGAATATATCGATTATCCTTGATTCCTAAAGCAGCACCGATTATCATACGTAGTAAAGTCGTCTTTCCAGCACCTGACGCACCTACAACAACTACAATCTCACCAGGAGCTATTACTAAATTCACGTCTCTAAGTACGTACTTCTCCACTAATCTCCTTTCTACACCAAATGCCTTAAGGACTTCTTGTAGTTCTGGAGGAAGCCTTGAGACATCGAGTATGCTTGAATACCTCTTAGTTAAGCCTTCTATGATTATAGGGCCCTTTAGTTTTTCAACTTCCTTAAAACGAGTTACATATAACTTACCGCCGTGTTTCCGAGCGTATTTATCCTCATGAAGGAATTTCTTGATTAACGATTTAGCCTCCTCAGAGAGAGGATACATAAGGACTGGCCTACCACCAGCCGTCTCCCACATATATACAAAGCCTGCTTTTTCAAAGAATGGATTATATCTAGCCATCTGCGCTATCGTTTCTACTACATGTTTCCTCTTCTTCATTTCAGGTATTCTTCTCTCCATTATCCACTTTACAGCCATTTTAACAGCCAGGACTCCAATGCCATCTCCTCTATAATCAGGATGAACTACGACTCTGGCAATTCTGGCTGCGGCAGTATTTGCAATCTTTAATGCCATATGTGCTATCTCCTCACCTACAATCGCTCTAGCAAGTCTTCGAGATCCGTAGAGTTTTAATAACTCCTTATATCTTGCAATGAGCTTTCTCCGTTTCGAATATACTGTAGGCCAAAATGTAGGGTGGAACCAGTTTTTCGGGAATACTTTTTCCCTTATCATTCGTTCTACTATTACTTTCCCATTCTCCACTATTCTTCTATGCATTAAAGGAATTGGAGTGTCTACCCTTACATAACCAACAATCCTTGGCTCAAATGGTCTTCGCTCAATTAATTCTAATACTAGGAATCGAGAGGATGGAAGGCTTCCTCGTATTTCCTGAAGACGAGCAGGAATCCCATGTTCAGGACATTTCGGCTGAATGTTAGCTTCAATGAATTTACCACAAATTGGACATCTCCATATCGCGACTATTTCTTCCTCACTAGCATAATGATATTGTTCCAAGTATGCTATCTCCATGAAGTCAGATTCACTTACCGCTTCCCTTGCCCTTATCCTATACTCGTAAATAACCTCGCCTTTTACAGGATCTCTTCTCTCAACTCGTGCTTCTTCAGACCATGGAGGCCACACAAGTATGCTCTCTCCTTTCCATATCCTCTTAAGTTTATAGTCCTCTGGAAGAGCTAT
>QMSL01000199.1 GCA_003649665.1 Thermoprotei archaeon
ACCATGTGATTTCATCTCTTAGGAAGTAAACTTTTAAAAAGAGGATATGCAGGGTATTCTAATGGTAATAAAAGCCCGGTGGGGTAGCGGCCAAGCCTGCGGGGCTCTGGCCCCCGTGACGCGGGTTCGAATCCCGCCCGGGCTACCACGTTATCTCCTCTTTCATGCCCTAGATATCCCTAATCTTCTAAATACGTTCCATCCTGGGAATATTGCATCCTCACCTAAGTAATCCTCTATTCTGAGGAGCCTATTGTACTTCGCAGTTCTTTCTCCTCGAGCAGGAGCTCCCGTCTTTATTAGACCTGAGTTAAGTGCTACTGCAAGATCCGCTATTGTAGTATCCTCAGTCTCACCAGACCTATGACTTACAATAACATTATAGCCGTGGGAGAAGGCTAGTTCAGCTGCATCTATTGCCTCACTTAACGTGCCTATTTGATTTACTTTCAGTAGAAGAGCATTAGCTGCACCTTGTGCTATCCCCTTCTTTAACCTTTCAACGTTCGTTACGAAAAGATCATCCCCTACTATTTGTGCTTTTCCTTTAAGTTTCTCTGTGATTTGACTAAATGACTCAAAGTCCTCCTCGTGGAATGGATCCTCTATGGAGATTATTGGATATTCCGACACTAAGTTGATATAATATTCCAGTAGCTCGTCTCTTTTTATCTTCTTACCATCTATGAAATATGAGTCCTCCTTCTCTAGATAAAAGCTCGAGGCTGCAGCATCAATAGCTAAGGCCACGTCGCTTCCAGGCTCATAACCTGCTCGCTTTATTGCAGTCATTAGGGCGTCTAAAGCATCTCTTGTATACTTCATTGGAGGGGCAAAACCACCTTCATCGCCTACATTAATTGCACTGACGCCATACTTTTCCTTCAAGTAAGCCTTTAGCTCATGATATACTTCGCAGCCAATTCTTAATGCTTCACTGAATTTATCTGCTCCAAGGGGGACTATCATGAACTCCTGTATGCTTAACTCATTACCAGCATGCTTACCGCCATTTAGGATGTTCATTAGAGGGACAGGAAGTGTTCGTGCTCTCCTTCCTCCTAAATACTCGAATAGTTCTACATTTAAGGAAGATGCTGCCGCCTTTGCTACTGCAAGAGATACTGCAAGAATAGCATTTGCCCCTAACTTTGACTTATTCTTAGTTCCATCTAGTGTTATCATTAGGTTATCTACGCTCCTTTGTTGTCTTACATCCATACCCGTTATTGCAGGAGCGATGATTTGGTTTATATTATCCACGGCTTTCCTAACCCCAAGGCCGTGGAAGCGTTTATCGCCATCTCTGAGCTCTACTGCTTCGTGTACGCCTTTTGAAGCTCCAGCTGGAACTAATGCTATTCCAATACCGCACTTAGTTCTGACTTCAGCCTCTACTGTTGGGTTTCCTCTCGAATCAATAACCTCCCTACCCTTAACTAGAGTTATTTTGTACTCCTCCGAAGACACAGATATCACCCAGAGCTTCTGTTATTCGAGTAGCTACTTTACTTAAATCCTCAATTAATACCTTACGAGATAGGTTCGTCGACTTGAACATTTCTAAGAGAACATACCTTGCATTTGTAGATAGGAGTACCTCCTTGAGTATCTCTAATAAGTCCAATGTTCCTTCGCCTAAGAGGTAGTGATCTTCAAGTCTTCCACCTATTTTCTTGCAATCATGAAGGTGAATTAGGAATATCCTATCTCTAAATTCATTAAGCCAACTCTCTATTGAGGAGACATCCTTAATGTACTTTCTCTTTGCGAAGAGCTCGTTTGCAACAATAGCGTGACCTATATCGAGGCATATACATGCTACTGTATCCTCCTCAAGAAGCTTCTTGAATTGGTTAACTCCTCCAAGGAAAATTACGGGATTATTTTCTACTACTGGCTTTATTCCCACCTCAAGACAGAATCTTTCGATAGCTTTCAATGATTTCTTAGCGGACTCCATAACTTTATCGTATACCTCAGGATATTCTACTAACTCATTCGTAAATATATGAAAGTTTAGGTAATGGGCTTCAAGGCTTTCAGCAACATTTATACAGTTCTTCATGACTTTCAATGAAGCAAGTCTTAGCTTATCGTGAGGACTTGCAAGGGATAGATCACGCCAAGGCGCATGAATTCCTATGTCTAAGGAGTAACTCTCCTTTAAATCAAGGATGCGCCTTATTATTAATTCATCATATGAGAATGGCCATGGGTAATCAAAAGAAATCTCGACGTATTTAAAACCATTCCTTATGGCTTCCTCGAGAAGATCATCTACTCTTCCATCACCATACCATATTGGAACTCCTAAGAGTACCAATCTATTTAAATGCATTATACATCAGAGATAACTTGTTGTACGAGGGATTAAAAATAATTTGTTAATTTTAGCTTCCCTTTAGGATCGGACGGAATTTTATTCCGTACTCTATTATGCCACTTTCGGAGTTCTCCCTGTACTTTCTAAAAACCGCTTCCACTTCCATTCCTGTATGAACCTCATTTATATCGACATCCGTCAATTGGGCGATCACCTTAACGCCATTTTCAAGCTCTATGACACCAAGTACATAAGGAGCGTATCTTTCATAACCAGCCGGAGGGCTACGAACTACTGTAAAAGTGATGAGTTTTCCTTTCCTTGGCAATTCTATTTCCTCTAATTTCCTATTTCTGCACTTTGGACAAATTCTCCTTGGCGGATAGA
>QMSL01000200.1 GCA_003649665.1 Thermoprotei archaeon
CGTATTCTACTCTATCATGTTTATTATCTATAGAGATCACGTAAGAATTAAGCTCCTTAGCTACGTGCGCTAAGGAGCTAAGTAAGAATCCTCAATTCCTAGGATGGTATCTTATAGATATAGGCATTGCCTTAACTGGCCTCTCGAGATATGCGCTTATAATTGCAATGCTGATTATAGTCTTTAGTCATTACTATATCGTACACATGGAGAAACCATACTTAGAACGTATATTCGGGGGAGAATACTTGGAATATAAACGGAGGACTCCAAGGTATATTAGATTGCCTTTTACATTATCCACTCATATTCAAAAGCCCACTCATTAGTCTCTTCTGAAAGGCTTATTAAACTCAGCCGTACTATACATATTTGACATGACCTACAAGCTAAGCTTGATATTGAGAGGAATGGGAATCAACTTAGTAGCAGGACCAATATTAGACATAGGATGTGGTACTGGAAGGAGTATGAAGTTACTTCACAATATAACGGGTGGCCTAGTCGTAGGGATTGATGTTAATCCAGTAAGACTTAAAATAGCTAAAGAGGTCTATGAAGAATCATCTTTAGTGTGTGGCGACGCCAAACTCTTGCCGTTTAGGAACTCATGTTTTAAATTAGTATCCTTAATCAATACCCTTCACGAACTTAAGGCCGAGTTAGTTGATTCCCTATTGAATGAAGTACGAAGGATATTAGTTGATAAAGGCCTATTACTAATCGTTGATAAGTGCTTCCTCCCTGAACTTAAGCCATGGGAAGAATTGACTATACTTACGGAAAAGGCCTACCATGAAGCTAAGGAGGCTGTTTACGGAATCAGGTCATTCGGTATCCATAAACCATCTGAAATCATAGAGTTCATATCCCTAAGAGGCTTTAGACCTATATATTGCGGGATTTGGCGCATTGGCAGGAGATTAAGCTCCACGGAGTTTTTTATGTCATGGGGAAAGAAGACTTTCCAATTGCTAGGTATGATAAAGGATGAGACAATAAGAACAAGGATAGCTAAACTAATCTCAAGAATTAGGAAATTAGCTAGTAAATATGGATACGGCCCTGCTCCCGTTATCGTAGCTCTCTTTGAGATCGTATGAAATTAAGAAGTCTTAATGTTTTTCCCTGTATGTACCTTGGTTTTTCGATTACAGGTAAATTTTTCTAGCATAGTTAAGTAGTTCCTTTAGCTTCTTCAGTCTGGTATCTCTAGCTTTATCTCTAGGAAATCCATGTAATGTCACCTCAGGGAACCAAGCAGTCTTCATAGTTATTACTCTAACATTAGAGTCTATGATAACCATGTTTATTCTATCGCTATTAAGGTCTAGTCCAGCAACTAGCCCATATCCCTCACGTCTTGGTGTTTTCAGATAAAGGTAAAGTGGTAATAGGTGAGGGAGACATTTAGATGAAGCTCCATGTCGCCCGAGGGAGGTTTGCTCCCGAAGGGAGGCATGGAGCGGATAAGAAGGGGTGATGAGGGCGAGTCATTAGAAATAATTAAAAACTCCTTAAAAGTAACAATGAAG
This sequence comes from Thermoprotei archaeon, assembly GCA_003649665.1. Taxonomy (GTDB): domain Archaea; phylum Thermoproteota; class Thermoprotei; order QMSL01; family B3-G16; genus B3-G16. The sequence goes on from QMSL01000200.1 coordinate 1,536, forward strand.
CCCGAACCCTACTACACGATAGCGCTCTGCTCTTAAACGCTCTAAGGGAAGACCTAACTCTCTAGCAAGCGATAGCGGAAGATGGATCTCTGGAATATCGCTCTCATAACCACTATTCACGAGAGCTACAGTTATAACGCTATTTCCTCTATATCGAATTACGACGCTCACTCTTACTCCCAACTTCCTTCACCCTAACGAATTTGCTGAATCTTTTCATCGGTAATATATTATCAGGGCTGATATATTAACCTCCCTTATTCTAAAGGTAAAAGCACCTATCACCTCTCATTGTAGGATATATCTTTCGTCAAGGGGGCTTCATCTTCGTTAAATGAACTTTTTAAAGATAGTATAGCACTTAAATATGTAGCTATACTATGTATTAATGGTGATACATAATGTATACCTATAAAGTCAAAGTACTGTCCGGGTATAGAATTACAATACCTAAAGAAGTCAGGGAGAGATGGAGCCTTGAGATAGGCGACGAAATCGAAATAACGGTAGAGGGCAGTAAATTAACACTTCGTCCTGTTAAGCTAATGAGAGATCCTGTTCTTGGAATGCTAGGCATAATAGGGGAGAAAGAGATAGAGCTTAAGGAGCCAGAAAAAGCAGTAATCGCGGAATTAGAGGAAAAGCTGAGGAGGAGCTGACATGATGTTTTTCGTAGATGCGACTATATTTATTAAATGGGTTTCTGCCTCTCCTAAAGCATTAAGTTTTGAGGCAGCTCTCTCAGGATACGTATTATATAAGATAAGTCGAGGAACTCCCGCGCTTACGACCACTCTTGTTAAAGATGAAGTTATGATATGGCTTTCTAGATATCGTGCTTCTAAGTTAGAGCAATTCTTAAAGTCATTAAAAGCCCTAGCTTCGCTTAAAATAGTCGCACCCTTGCAGAAACATGAAGAAGAAGCAGTCAAGATGTACGGTAAATATCCCCTTGGTATAAGTGATCTAATAAACTTATCCGTAATGAAAAGCTATAATATAAAAGTAATATACTCCACGGATAAGGGATTTGATTCCGTACCATGGGTTAAGAGAATCTTCAAGGAACTAGCACAAGAAGGAGAATTTACAGAATTCTTATCTATGTTAAAGGATAAGGGCGTTAAATTTAGCTTCATCTACAAGAAGTAGTTGAGGCATTTAAGAGCA
>QMSL01000201.1 GCA_003649665.1 Thermoprotei archaeon
CATAATTAGACATAGGCTTTAGACCTTTAACAACTAAGCTACCATCAGGATTGGGCTTTATTACTTCGATGAAACCAAGGAATGCCCTTAAGTTAATTGCACTCATGAAACCAGCAGCTCCTGCTAAAGGTTGCTGATAGAACATCACGATTGCATCAGGATGCGTGAAGTTATCGTACCATCTTGTGGTAGTGTTGTATATACCTAGCTGTAACTTAGCTATTATCCAGCCGTGATCAGCAGAGTACCTAAATGGTCTTAGATCGTAGGTTATAGGCATGTTTACTATGTAGTATAGTAAGGGCCATAGCACCTCGCCTTGAAGCTTTATGTTCTCAGGGTTTAGATTTCTAAAGGTATCGAATGGAGTCTCACGATACATCCTGAGGCAGTTAGTAGTTATTATTGTAAGACCGCCACCATATGCTGCCTCAAGGAAGACCTCAGCCTCAGAGAACTTAATGAAGGGCTCATATGGCGGTGAAGTGGAATACCATGGTGGATAGCTCTGCGCCACTTCATCAAATATGTGAATATTCCTACCAATTATCGATTCTAATGCTGGAATAAACGTATAGAATATGTTTGAGATCATTGAAGCGAACTTCACCCTTATGCTCTCAGGATAGAAGTAACTATAGAAGTTCCCTATGGCGTACATTGCTAAGTCCTGATTATCTGAGACTAAATCAAGACTTATGAAGAGAGCGAGTTTACCTTGACGCTTCCCCATTGAAGCTATATCGTCGAAGTGACGGTCTATGAACTCACGGCCGCCTTTCAAGCCTTGATAATGACCTGCAAATGCTACAAACCATATTTCACGCTTGGGGGGATGCTTTAAGAATAATTTTGGTAACTCCAGTAGCATGGCTATGCCTATAGCATCACTAGCACCAGGGGCTAGCTCAGGAACTATTGAAAACGCATCGTAATATGCTGAGATGACTGCGATCTCGGGTTCCACTATCTCAGGAGGACGATATGCAGCAATTATATTGTATGCCTTAACACGTATCCACTCCATGTCGCTCTTTATCCAAGCACGTAATGTCTTATACCTGTAGAGTAGTTTCCTGATTGTTATGCTATCGCCCTTACTAAGGTATAGCCTTGGGAAGTTATATGGGATTGCAAGAGCCTTCCACTCAGCCTCTATCCTTGTCGTTATAGAGGGCGTAGTGAATATAACACCCTTTGCTCCTAGTATTAACGCGTTCTCCCAATACCACCTGCAGTTAAAGTCCATAACTACGAAGCTTCCGTTTACTGGCTTGCCTGTGAAGTCCTCAAAGTAACCATTACCTCCCCATATGAGTATATCGCCTTCAGGAGGACTTTCATACGGGCATGGATTTACGTAATTCGGCATTAGCGGATACGCACGCATAGTAATGCGCGTGCCGTTTGGTAGCTCTATTACGATTTCAGCGCCTTTGCTCATTGGAATTGTTACCTCAAACTCTTCTGTCCATACATCAAGTCCATAGCTCTCCCATACGTTCTTTATGTACTCAGCTGCCTTGTAGAAGCCAGGGTAGCCTGTAAAACGACTGCCGAGACTAGCGAAGTACTCTATATGTTTTAGTACAGCGGTTAGATTGAACATTCTATAGGCATCAGTAACTACGCTAGCGAGATCAGGGGGTAAAGTAGGACCAGTAGGAGCTTGCGCTTGGAGAGTTCCTGTTACAAGTATAAGGGGTAGGGTTATAACTATTATTAAGGGTAGGATCCTGATCCAAATGCAGGAAGATCTCACAATCCAGCACCTCTATTAAGGTAATACAAGAGATGTTATTTAATTTTTATTTCTAAATATTTCCATGGATTCGCTTTAGAAGGGGTGCAATAAGATGAAGGAAGTAAAAGTAGCAACATTTATTACAGCACCTATGGTTAGAGAACTAGCAAAGAATGATAAGCTCCTTAAAAAATTAAAAGAGAGATTCAGAGAGCTAAACATAAGTAAAGTTTATATCGAAAACTACAGAAGCGGTGTTCTCCTAACGCATGATATACTAGAGAAAGTAAGGAAAATGTTTGATGAGGAGTACGAGGTAGCAGGAGGTAGTTGCATTGGGACTTGGGGAGCTAATTGGGGAAGATACGCTGATTATGGATTTAGAGTCATTTGTCTTAATGATGAAAGAAATAGAGAACTACTCACTAGAGCAATGAAGGAACTTGCTTATACATTTGACGAAATATTAATCGATGACTTTTGGGCTAATTGGTGTTACTGTGACACGTGCATACGGAGATTTAACGAGATATATGGATTTAATTTAACTGAGAGAGCTCTAAGGGAATCCATACTACGCAATGATCCAGAGATCATGAGTTGTTGGGCGGAGTACTCGGCACAGCTATTAGCAGAAGTCTCTAAGAAGTACGTAGTCAAGCCAGCCAAGGAAGTAAATAAGAATGTAGAGGTAGTGTTAAAAGTAGCAGAATGGCGTGAGCTATTTCGCCATAGAGGACTATTCCTTCCGAAAATGAAAGAAATATTCAATGGATTCTACGTAGGAACTGAGTCACGCGAAGGGACACAGCGATATGGTTCGTTTTATATAATCCGTCTCATGAAAGCGTTAGTAGGTGATAAGCTTCGTGGAGCATGGTTTGATACATACAATGGTTTCGATCTAAGGATTCCCATAGGAGTA
>QMSL01000202.1 GCA_003649665.1 Thermoprotei archaeon
CCCTTACAGAAGAGCAATAAGACTATAATCATAGTAGTCTTACATCCTGCTAAGTCGGGAAATGAACATCCAAGTATTATGGAGATACATGAGAACGGTAAGTTAGGACTTCTGATTAAGTATAAGGGTGAAGAGAAGAAAATACTTTTCAATTTCGCAAGGAAGAAGAGAAACGACAGAATATTCGAACTAGTCGGCATGGACGAGCCAATAAATACATATAGCTTTACAAGAGAGCTACCTCCGCTAGATCCCTAAGCAAACCTTACCCTATCGAAACAATAATTGTACTAACGATACGGAATTCGCTTAATTTTTATAGTCTTGCTGTCTTAATGAGAGGTGTGAAGATGAAATCTATATTATACTTTGCTAAGGAAGCATTGCTTGACGAGCTCCATGCGGTAGCAGTTTATAGCAAGTTAGCGGAATATTATCGTTATAAGAATGAGGAGCTATCAGCGAAGTTTAAAAAGCTTGCGAATATGGAGAAAGGACATGCCAATTTCTGGATGGAATTCCTTAAGAGAAGGGGTTATGATGTTAGCACCGTTAAGGTTAATAAGTTGAAAGTTGCGTTTTGGATTCTTCTATTCAGAGTCCTTGGTTTAGGACTTACTTTTAAAATCCTTGAATCAAGTGAGAGGGGTGCAATAAAAATGTATTCAAAAATGCTTGAGGGGGGCGAGTTGAGCGAAAGCGAAAAGGCAGTCCTTAAGGGGATACTTGAGGATGAGTTAATCCATGAGAATACATTTGCAGAGGAGGAGACAAGATTCAAGGAATTCGTTGAGCATATAAGAGATGCGGTACTGGGAATGAATGATGGTTTAGTTGAGGTATTATCTGTATCGGCGGGTCTAGTGGGCGTTTATGGTAATCCTCTCTATGTCGCCCTAGGTGGCCTAATAGTAGGCATAGGAGGCGCTCTCTCAATGGGTATTGGCGCACTAACTAGCGTAAGAGCACAAAAGCAAGTGAGGTTAGGCACGCTCTCTAGATTAGGCATAGCAGCTAAATATGCTACTCACATTCTTACTAGTAAGGTGATAGGCTACTTAAAGAAATGGGGTTTAAGAGAGGAAGAAGCAAAAACAATAGCAGAAGAGGTCAAGAGGAGAGGAATGTTAGATAAGATCGTAGCCGAAGAAGAATACGGTATAAAGGAAGAAAAGCTTGAAAATCCAATTAAGGCAGGGTTATATACAGGAGTTTTTTATGCCATAGGCGCATTTATTCCATTGACACCGTACTTTCTGATGCTTCCTATAAAGATGGCTTTGCTATTATCATTTATTATGGCAGCACTAATGCTTTCCCTAATGGGATTCCTAATAGCCATCATAGCGGAGTTGGACATAAAAATGAAAGTACTCGAGCTAGTAACCACCGGATTGGGTTCGGCTATCATTACGTTCGCTATAGGCAGACTGGCTTCCATAATATTAGGCATTGAGATAAGCTAGGCTAAAAATGCAGAGATAAACGAGTTCGGTTACTCCTTTTTAAGAATGACTAAGTGTACAGCATAGGGAGGTATCTTAATATGTTGAGAGCTATTACTGCTGAACGATATCTGTTCAAAGTCATGATATTCGTCTACCGCGAAGATCTGGGATACCTTATAGCCTTTTACATTCACCACGTATTCAACATCTGAATCCGCGAAATTGCTGATTAAAAGGAGTAGCTTTCCTTTAGATATGCCCGCGGCAACGAATAGGTTTTCCTTATTTACACTAACTCTTACCCTTGTAGTGTTAAGTAGTTGCTTATAAGCTAACCATGCATAAAATGCCTTTCCTGGCTTGCCAGATTTATAAAACATACCTCCCCAATTCCATGCATCCCCTCTATAAAGTACTGCTATGTCTACAGGAGAGTCTTGTAGCAATATCAGTACAGCGATTTGAAATGATGCAATCTTAGCTTCTCGAAATACATCCCATGGTCCCCTCTCCACCCAATAGTTCCATTCATCTAGGACATTAAGGACATTCTCAAACTCATACTTCTTTATTATACCATACACTTCGTTCGCTCTTCTTAGCACCTTGCGAGGATCAGTAGCATATACATGCCAGGAGATGAAATCCAAAGGCAGGCTATGGGATTTAACGTAATCTAGGAACTTATCTAGGAAATCCAATTTGTATGCCAAGGTAGGACCGCCTACTTTAGCGTTAGGATTGGCCTCCTTTACTGCTCTAGCTAGTACGCTATAGAGTTCGAAGTATTCCTCAGGAGTACCTGCCCAAAAACGATCTATATCTGGCTCATTCCATATCTCCCATAGAATATTTTCATAGTGATAACCATTCGCCCATCCTCTAGTATAATGAAGGACTATATGCCTAACTACATTCGCTAATTTATCTAATGGAAGGTGAGGTCTATTTTTCGGAGGCTCATTCCAATCATAACCTATCCTAAATATCACAATATCAGCAACTTTAAATGCAGCTTCCATATGCCTATCTAGTTCAGCGAAGTTATAATTCTTGGGATCAGTTGGATCAGCATTTGGATTAGGAAATATGTAGTCCAGCTCATCAAAAGGATAGAGGTCATGAAATCTTATGATCTTTATCCCTAACCTTAAGTACTTATCAGTGAGATCTAGAGTTATCCTCTTATCCCATCCGCTTGGACTTA
>QMSL01000203.1 GCA_003649665.1 Thermoprotei archaeon
GCTGTTGCTACTGAGAGTGAAGCAAACTTTATTAGCGTAAAAGGCCCAGAAATCTTCAGCAAATGGGTAGGAGAATCAGAAAGAGCAATAAGAGAAATATTCAGAAAAGCTAGGATGGCAGCACCAGCTGTTATATTCTTTGACGAAATAGATGCAATAGCTCCCATTAGGGGATTTGAATATGGAGATTCTGCTGTGACCCAGAGAGTTGTCGCGCAACTACTAACAGAAATAGATGGAATTTCAAGATTAGATGACGTAGTAATAATAGGTGCTACTAATAGGCCTGATATTCTTGATCCTGCTCTTTTAAGGCCTGGTAGATTCGATAGACTAATCTACGTACCACCACCAGACTACAAGGCCAGAGTACACATACTTAGGATACATACTAGGAATATGCCACTAGCCGAAGACGTAGATCTAGAGGAGTTAGCTAGAAGGACAGAGGGATACGCTGGATCAGATTTAGCAGCATTAGCACGTGAAGCAGCAATGATCGCAATGAGGGAGAATATAAGCGCGACAAAAGTGAAGATGGAACACTTCGAATTAGCATTAACAAAGATAAGGCCGAGTATAACACCCGATATGCTTAAATTCTATGAGCAGTGGCAAGAAAGAATGAGGAGTACAAGAGGAATAGCTCAGAGAATACCGGGATACGTATGATTAAGGGGTATAGAGAGAATCTACCAATAACATATCTAATAGTTGAGCTTCTGAAGAAAAGGAATATTGTAAAGGATCAAGAGCTTTACTCAGCATTGAAGAATTTAGTGAAGGAGATCTCGCCTTCTGAATTCAATAAAGCATTAATGACGTTAGAACTCAGAGGCATTATAGAGGTTGACTCAATAAAGAAGGATATGAAAGTTATAAGGCTTATTAGGTAGAATGTTTAAGAGACGATAAGTCACATTTAATTTTCCGAGTTTTAATTAGAGATATTAGGTAATGAGGTAAGAAAATGGGAGTTAATTTAGGCGAGCTAGTAATAAGGAAGCCCATAACATTTGAAGTTCTTCAAGGTAAAGTCATCGCTATAGATGCCTATAACGCACTCTATCAATTCTTAGCCATTATAAGACAGCCAGATGGTACACCCCTTATGGACTCGAGAGGAAATATAACTAGTCATTTAAGTGGGCTTCTCTATAGGACTATAAACTTATTGGAGAAGGGTATAAAACCAGTTTACGTATTTGATGGAAAGCCACCGGAGATGAAGGACTTAGAGATATTAAGGAGGACCAAAATTAAGGAAGAAGCTATGAAGAGATATGAGGAAGCACTGAAGAGAGGAGATATTGTTGAGGCAAGAAAGTATGCTCAAAGAGCCCTAAGGCTTACTGAGCCTATGGTAAACGATGCTAAGGAGTTATTAGACTTAATGGGTATCCCATGGGTTCAAGCGCCATCGGAAGGAGAAGCACAAGCAGCGTATATAACTCAAAAGGGAGACGCATGGGCAACTGCCAGTCAAGACTACGATTCACTACTCTTCGGTACACCAAGGCTTGTCAGGAACTTAACCATAAGTGGAAGAAGGAAGATGCCTGGAAAGGATGTTTACGTGGAGATAAAACCGGAACTTATAGATTTGAATGAGAGCTTAAAGGCATTAGGCATATCTAGAGAACAACTTATCGATATTGCGATATTGCTTGGTACAGATTATAATCCAGATGGAGTAAAGGGAGTTGGACCTAAGAGAGCATTACGTTTAATAAAAACGTACGGCTCCTTAGAGAAGGTATTACCAATAGTTAAGGGAGAGTTCCCAGTAGATCCGCTTAAGATAAAGGAGTTCTTCTTAAATCCTGATGTAACGGATAACTACGTGATAGAGTGGAGAGAGCCTGATGTACAGAAGATAAAGGAGTTCCTCTGTAAAGAGCATGACTTCTCCGAGGAAAGAGTGGAAAGAGCAGTACGCCGCCTTGAAAAAGCTATAAGGCAGATAAGGACGCAAAGTAGTCTTGAGGAGTGGTTCTAGTACTATGAATTTAGGCGAGAAGGAATTCTTTCAGAGAGAAAGGGAGAGACTTGTAAGACAATTGGAAAGAGAGGGTATATTAAAGGATCCTTATGTTAAGAGGGCATTGTTAAGAGTTCCTCGAGAGGAGTTTGTATTGCCGGAGTATAAGAGATATGCTTATGTGGACAGGCCCTTACCAATACTTGCAGGTCAGACTATTTCGGCTCCACATATGTGTTGTATAATGTGCCAGGCACTAGAACTAAGACCAGGACATAAAGTATTAGAAGTAGGGACCGGAAGTGGATATCACGCGGCGTTGTGTGCTGAAATAGTAGCTCCTGAGGATTCTGAAGTAAAGGGACATGTTTATACAGTGGAAATAGTTCCTGAACTTGTAGAGTTCGCAAGAGAAAACTTAAGGAGGACAGGATACCTGGATAGGGTCACGGTAATTCATGGCGATGGAAGTAAGGGACTACCGCAGTTTGCTCCTTTTGATAGGATTCTGGTTACCGCAGCTGGACCTGATGTACCATCACCATTATTGGAGCAATTAAGGAGAGGAGGGAGACTAGTAATGCCAATCGGTCC
>QMSL01000204.1 GCA_003649665.1 Thermoprotei archaeon
TATATGAAGGACAGAGAGGAGTTTCCAATAGAAGGGTATTGATATTGACAAGATCGGGTTTTGCAGGGATCCAGAGGTATGGCGTGATCAATTGGTCAGGCGATATAACAGGTGATTGGACGACGTTCAGGACTCAGATCTGGGCTGGTTTAAATTATTGCTTGTCAGGGCTACCGTATTGGACTACGGATATAGGAGGGTTCTTCAGTGGTAATCCAAAAACTGAAGGCTATAAGGAGTTATTCGTAAGGTGGTTCGAATGGGGGACGTTCTGTCCAATAATGAGAGTTCATGGAACGTATTATCCAAAGGAGCCATGGAGATTCGGGTCAGATGTCGAGAAGATATTGGTAAAATATATAAGGTTAAGATATAGGCTGTTACCTTACATTTACTCGTTGGCCTGGAAAGTTTATAGCGAAGGTTACACTATTATGAGACATCTAGTTATGGACTTTCCTGATGATGAAGAGGCGTTAAAAGTAGATGATGAATATATGTTCGGCCCCTACATATTAGTAGCTCCTATAACGACGCCATCTACATACAGTAGAGAAGTATATCTGCCAAAGGGTATTTGGTATGACTTCTGGAGCGGTAGGAAATATACAGGAGGAAGGTATATAAACGTATCAGCACCCCTTGATAAGATACCATTATTTGTTAGGGCGGGAGCGATATTGCCAATGGCCCCTCCAACGTTAAGAAATGCAATGGAAAGGATTAATTCAATTGAACTTAGAATATACCCAGGTAAGGATGGGAGGTTTGACTTGTACGATGATGATGGCGAGACATATAATTACGAAAGAGGGGAATACACCTTAATACCAATAGAATGGAGGGATAGAGACAGGGTACTTATCATAGGAGATAAGAAGGGAATATATCCTCTACATGAAATTAGGTTTGAAGTAGTGATAGTTAAGGAGGGAAAAGGCATAGGTATAGAGAAGGAAAGAATGCCTGACAACATTGTGAATTATAAGGGTAAGCGTGTGGTACTTGAAATCCCTTAAGCTATCAAGTACTAATTACCTAGTTTAAATTTATATAATGTGGTAACTTGAGTGTATATCGTGAATCCTAAGGAATGGAGGGATAACTTCCTTAGGACTATCGAAATGAGATATCCGAAGTTCATACCATGTAAGGTATATTTCTCTCAAGCTACTTGGCATAAGTATCGTGAAAGACTTGAAGATCTGGCATTAAGATATAAGAGATTATTTCCAGGATTTAAGAGAGGTAGCATTGACTTTGATAACTTTGGAGTTCAACGTAAGGGAAATGTATTTGTCGATAGTTGGGGCTGTGTCTGGGCCTTTGCACAAGATGGATTACAGGGACAGGTTATCAAACATCCATTAATCGATTGGAGGAACTTAGATAAGCTCAAGGTACCTGATCCCGATGAAGGATTACCTGTAGAAGGCGGACCTAGTATAAGCTGGGATGTAGTGGAAGAACAAGTAAGAAAGGCTCGTGAGGTTGGCGGATTAGCTATAGTCTACATGCCCCATGGCTTTTTCTTCCAAAGGCTCTATTATCTTAGAGGATATGTAAATCTCATGGTTGATTTCGTGCGTAAGTCTCCACAATTATATAAGCTTATAGATATCCTGCTCGAATATAATCTAGAGCTCGTAAAGCGAATCCTCAGAATGAACGTAGACATTATAGTCTTCGGTGATGATTTAGGCAATCAGGACAGGATGCCCATAAGCCCTAGTACATTTCGCGAGTTCATATTTCCAGCTTATAAGAGGATATTTGGATTAATCAGATCTCATGGTGTTCACGTGTATCTTCATACAGATGGCCACGTAATGGAAGTAGTAGATCAACTAATTGAAGCAGGCGTGAGCGTATTGAATATTCAAGATAGGGTCAATGGAATAGAGAATATAAGGATGAAGTGTAAGGGGAAGGTATGCATAGATCTAGATATAGATAGACAATGGTTACTTCCATTTGGAACTCCAGAAGATATAAGGAGCCATATAAGGAGGGCCATAATTAAGCTTGGCTCTAGGAGAGGAGGACTCATGTTTACAGCTGGCGTATATCCAGACGTACCATTAAGGAATATAGAGGCGTTATGTAGCGCCCTAGAGGATTACATGGAGTATCATAAGGAGTTATCCTATTAATAGCAAGGAAGAGCTCACTGGGGGGCAAGCATCATCACATATCAGCATTAATTTTTAGTTCATCGCTCCATCCCGTATATTTTACAACATGACAAATAAACCTTCTCCTCTATTAAGCATATGCTTAGATGAGGCGAATGTAGTATTCCCTAGGGCGTAATTCCTTGAACTCAGAAGTCTCAAGCGCTATATGTCTACGTATATCAACGCATAGATGACATTTAGATATATATCCCTCCTTCCTCTCCTTATAGCCGAACTCCTTTACCGCGAAATCATATAGCTCGCCCAAATTAGCTACAAGAGCTTTGAGAATCGGTCTATCATCAAGATCTATTCCTTCTACTACTAATTTATCTATTTCTCTTGCATCGCCTAGTGAGATTCCACCACA
>QMSL01000205.1 GCA_003649665.1 Thermoprotei archaeon
CCTATCTGACTTAATATCTTGACGTATGCCTCCTTTACTTCATCAAGTTTTGCTATTTCTTCGGCTATTCTAAACGCTAAGACGTTGTATAGCTTACCGACGTGACTTACAGGGTTCTTGCCAGCTGCTGCCTCAAGTGACATAGGCCTAGTGGGAGTGATGAGCCCATTAACTCTGTTTCCCCTTCCAGTCATTCCATCATCACCGTGTTCTGCGGAGGTACCGCTAACCGTTAAGTAGAATATGTTTTTATCTGGCTTATCTGCAGTATTAACGTATACCTCAACCTCCTTATCAGTTATCCTAGATGCAAGCTTCTCTACGGTCTCCTTTATCTCCTCTTTTACGCTTAAGTAGTGATCTGGATCTGGAGTAAGCGAGGATATTATAGCTGCTGCTACCGTTAGCTTAATGCTATTCCCTATCCTTAACCCCATGACCTTTATATCCTCTCCAACTTCTGGAACTCGTTTCTTGAACTCTTCCGAGTTAAGATATCTTTCAGTCTCATAAACGAGTTTCTCTGTCTCACTCAATGGAGCAAAACCTACACCGACTGATGTATCATTAGCAAGTGGAACCTTACCTTTACCAAGCTCGAATATCCCTACTAAGTCCACTGATCCCTTTCCTACCCTATAATCAATTATGATATGTCTTTCAGGATCTAAGTACCTAAAATTCCTTGAAATCCACTCCCTCGCTGCCTCTAATGCTAACTTACCTATAGGTATGCTTTCCACTCCCTCTTTCGTCCTTACCTCCGTAGTCGCCCTTCCCGATATTAGTATATAGATTGGATGTAGTATTTCGCCTCCTCCAAATTCAGGTCTAGCTTGACCGCCTACAACTAAGACCTTATCTACGTTATGATGTAATATCACGCCAAATCTCCTTATGTACTCCTCACATAATTTCCTACTATACTCCTCTGCTATTCCATCAGCTATGGAGTCGGGATGTCCTATACCTTTTCGCTCCACTATCTCAACGATTTGCTCCTCAATGGGTTTCTGGTTAAGCTCCTCTATAATTACATTAGTTAGTCCCTTCACTTCCATCACCTTCTACTAGGCATTGCACCCATGGAATAGGTGCATCGCTAGCTATAAGAGTTTTACTATGTGTATTACTCTGATGCATTGTGAGATTGGCTACTATGTCCTCCTCGCTAACCCTGTTCCTCGAAGTTAACGACTATGTACAATATGTTGCTTCCCCTTATCATTATCTTACCATATTTCGCTATGGGTGGATCAGTGCGTCCTTCCTGTACCTCCTCAGCATCTATTAAAACTAGATTCATTGTCGTATCGTATCTGTGAAGAAGTCCTACGTATTCACTCCCATCCTTCAGCTTAACTAATACCTTATTATTTAGCGCTCTTGATAGTACTCTAAATGGTGCGTTCTCTCGTAAGCTATTATGCATATTAACACCGGCTTATGCCTTTCACTCTTTCCTACTTATTTAGTTTTTCCTCTGCTTTATAGGTCTAATGTATCTGTCACCTTAACTCCAGCATCTTGGCCTCCCTTTTCTCAGTATCCAGTATTACAATTGTGGATTTACCCGTGAGATATCCGCATGCCTCTCCAGGATTGATTATCATCTTCCCATTTACCTCCTTTATCTCCGCCTTATGAGTATGTCCGTACACTATTATGTCGACAGGCATCTTATCTATGAGCAATTTCAATAGGTCTTCCTCATGTCCATGAAGTAACCCTATGGTTAACCCATCTGCTTTAATTAACGCAAAATATCCTCTTATCTCATGTCCTACCTCGGCCATCCTCTTTGCCAAGAGTTCTCTCTCGTTTTCATTATTACCATAAACGCCTATGAGCTTACATTTAAGAGCGGCAAACCATTTCGGTACGAAGGGACTGATGAAATCCCCAGCGTGTAACACTAGGTCAACCTTATTCTCATTAAATACCTTCACCGCCTTCTCTATGATATGTATATTATCATGGGTATCCGACAAGATCCCTATTTTCATAGCAATCCCTTCTGATAGTTTGAATCTCATTAAGCTTAAAAGGTTTAATTCCTAACGGGGAATTATCTTCTTAACGACATACCTCCTCTTTCTATGCCCTTTACCTTTATCTTCCTTCTTAAGGACAAGTGCTACATCCTTTTTCAGGATCATCATCCTCTCTAGATGGAAGTACTTATTGAATTCTTTCATAATGGCCCTAGAGTTCTCTGCAGCTCTTAGGATACTTATTATCACCTTCCCTTTAGTTACTCTTTCTATCTCTTTTACCACTTTATGGGGTGAAAGTACATTCTGGAGAACTGTTATGCTAACAACTGTGTCGAAAATGTCATTCCTAAATGGAAGGTATTCTATATCGCCTTGTATCAAATCGGCATTTAACATGATATCCCTCTTCTCAAGAGCTCTTTCTATCATGCCCTTAGATATGTCAAGTCCAACATACCATACTATTAAACGCATATGCCTTTTCATATATCCAATCAGAAGGCCAGTACCACATCCAAGATCCGCTACTATACCCCTTAGCTTAA
>QMSL01000206.1 GCA_003649665.1 Thermoprotei archaeon
ATTGATTTCAGGAATAGCCATAGCATTGAAGAAAATAAATCCAGACGTTAAAATAATAGGAGTGCAGGCCAAAGGAGCACCAGCGATGACTTTATCGTTCAAAAAAGGATATATGGTAAAATATGATAATCCCTATACAATAGCAGATGCCATAATAGTCAAGAGACCAGGAGAACTTACATTCAGCATAGTGAAGGAATTAGTAGATGATATGATTCTAGTCAATGATTTCGATATATCTAGGGCAATATTCCTATTACTCGAGAGGTGCAAACTTGTAGCTGAGCCAGCAGGAGCCCTCGGACTTGCGGCGATCTTAAGTGGTAAAGTCGACATAAGGGGGAAGAAGGCAGTTGCAGTAATAAGCGGAGGTAATATAGACATGGCCCTTTTAGCTAAGATCATAGAGAAGATATTATTTAAGGAAAGGAGAGAAGTTAGAATTAGAGGAACTTTACCAGATAGACCAGGAATGCTTAAGAAAGTACTAGAAGTCTTAGCCGAAGTTAAGGCCAACATAGTCACGATAGAGCATGACAGGTTTAATCCTAATCTAGAACCAGGGATGGCTGAGGTTACCATAACGATAGAAGTACCTAGTGTTGGAGGATTGGATGAGATACTTGCTAAGCTTAAAAGGATAGGTTACGAGTTTAAGTTGGTGTAAGCATGAAGAAGGAGGTAATTGAGACAAATTTAGCCCCAAGGCCAATTGGCCCTTACTCACAGGCGATTAAGGTCGGCAATATGCTCTTCGGCTCAGGCCAAATAGCAATAGACCCTAAGACGGGAGAGTTAGTTAAAGGTGGCATAAGAGAACAAACGAGACAGGTTATGGAGAATATAAAGGCTATCCTTAATGCAGCAGGTTTTGAAATGAATGATGTAGTATTCGTGTTGGTATTTCTCAAAGACCTATCGCTTTTCAGAGAATTTAATGAGGAATACGGTAAATACTTTAAGGATAAGCCTCCAGCAAGGACTACTGTTCAAGTTGCTGAATTACCTAAGGGAGCATTGCTTGAGATATCCTTCATCGCGTGTAAGGAGTGAGGAGTCACCGCTCTATTATGGGCAACCTTTCATGTGGTACTGCATATGATATTTTACTAATGAGCATCTGCTCTTGTGGCCTTCCAACACCTATCGGTCTTAATTCTTCTAATGCTTTTTCCGCTCTTTTCAGTTTGTATCCTACCTCAGCTCTTATCTCGAAGAGCGGAGCGCCTTTTCTCACTCTATCACCGATCTTTGCGTAAAGTATCACTCCTGCGCCCTTATCCTTTGGAGCGCCAGCAAGTCTCGCTATTTGAGCTATTGCTGCATTGTTTATCCATAGTACGATGCCATCTCTCTCAGCGTGTACTATAAGCCTTTTATCTCCTATCTTTATGTCCTCGGGCCTTACGTTAGGATCGCCACCTTGGGCTTCAATTATCTCTCTAAACTTCCTCTCGGCCTTACCTGAGCGAAGCGCTTCCAATGCTATAGCTTTCCCGTTCTCCATTCCAACCATCTCTAGTAGTATTCCTGCTATATTGGTAGCCTTATCCACTAAATCGGTAGGACCATTACCCATCAATGTTTCAAGCGCTTCTTTAGCCTCTAACGCAGGGCCTATAGCATAGCCTAAGGGTTCTTCACCATACGTAAGTGCACAAGTAACTTGCATTCCAAGCCTCTTGCCGACTTCTATAAAGTACCTCGCTATATGATGACCTTCGCCTATTGTCTTTACCTTAGCACCTCTGCCCACAGGTATATCTATTACCACGTGCGTCGCTCCTACAGACCCCTTCTTAGCCATTATTGAGGGAACGAAAAAGGGATCTATTGCAAGAGGATACTCTACCTGAATTATCTTGTCATCGGCAGGAGCAAGCTGTAAAGCACCACCCCATACCATACAGCCATTTGTCTTAAGAACTACTTTCCTCACTTCTTCTAACTCGAGATTAACAGGAGCTAATACCTCAACTCTATCAGCAGTTCCAGCAGGAGATGTTATTGCACGAGATGACGTCTTAGGTATTATAAAGCCTAATGAGGCGATTATTGGAACTACTATCATGGTAGTCTTATCTCCAGGCACACCGCCAATACTATGCTTATCGAGTACTGGCTTCTTGTTGAGATTGAGCTTTTTACCAGTTTCTATCATGGCTTTACTAAAATAGTACATCTCCTCAACGCTCATCCCTATGTAATGTACAGATGTTACGAGTGCAGTTAACTCTATTTCACTGATTCTCCCGGATACTATGTCCTCCACTATAGTCCTTACTTCGTCGTATCCAAGTCTTATTCCTCGAAGTCGATCTTTGATATACTTTAAGCTTAAGGGAATAGGAGCAGGACTTATATCAACATAATCTCCCTCACGTATGTTTAGTTCTCTAATAACATCTTCATTCACTAACACGACATTCTCAGGTATCTCCTTAGCGATATTAATAAGGGCTATTATTTCCTTACCTTTGTATGATATCTTAACTCGTTCATGAGGCCCTACGCC
>QMSL01000207.1 GCA_003649665.1 Thermoprotei archaeon
TACTCTCCTTCCATGCAGCTATTTCCACGGCTTCGTAGCCTAGCGATGATACGTACTTAAGGACTTCCTCGAGCGGTCTATCGTTATATAACACTGTGAAAATCCCGACTTTCACAAATATCACCGAATAAATTTCCTTAAATTAAAGACTTAAGCGTATTTACGATATGTTAAAGGCATACGCTTAAATTTCAAATCCCCTGGAATTACTAATGTGAGTTACATAAAGGATCTTATCGAGAAGGGTATAGAATACGCTATAAAGAAAGGAGCTGATTTCGTAGAGATCAGATATCAGGAAGCTCAATCCACTAATATTGTTGTAAGGAAGGGCGCTGTAGAGGCCTCCTCATTATCGACGATTAGGGGAATAGGGGTTAGAGTGTTAGTAAACGGTTCATGGGGTTATGCTTCACTTGATGAAATATCATGGCAGTTATTAGAGAGAGCTATATCAAATGCATATAGAATGGCTCGCGCCTCGTCTAAACTCAGAAAACGCAAAATAAGACTCGCCTATGTAAAGCCCGCTAAAGATAGGGTAGCATCTAAGGTGAAGATAAGACCATCTGACATATCGGTAGAGGAGAAAATGAAAATGCTTCTTGAGGTTGATAAAACTATAAGGGAGTATAGTGATAGGATAAAGGACGATAACGTAGTATACGCCGATTCAGTATCACGCAAAATATACATGAATAGTGAGGGAGCAGAAATAGAGGTTAATACATGTAGAGTTAGGTGTGGCATACGTGTAACAGCTAGGGAGAATGATATAATTTCACCTGCCTACGAGGTGATAGGAGGAACGAAAGGATACGAGCTCATATATGACAAAGATCCCGTTAAGCTAGGAGTTAAAGTCGCAAAGAGAGCCGTTGATCTTCTTCATGCTGATGTACCCAAGGGTGGTTTGATGACAGCGGTTCTAGACAATAGTATACTTGGTCTTATAGTTCATGAGGCCTTTGGACATACCGCTGAGGCAGATCTAGTGCTATCGGGTACAATATTAACTAATAAGATAGGAAAGAAAGTCGCATCAGACATGGTAACTATAATAGATAGTCCAGGTCCAGAGGGAGCTTATGGATGGTTACCCTATGATGATGAAGGCGTAAAGGGGAGGGATGTAGTAATAGTCAAAGAGGGAATATTAATGGGGTACATGCATAGCAGAGAGACAGCTTTTATCATGGGAGCTGAGCCTACAGGCAACGCAAGAGCTCAGAGTTATGCTCATCCACCTTTAGTTAGAATGAGGAATACTTATATGGCTCCTGGAGACTGGAAGCCAGACGAGATAATACAGGAGACGAAAGAGGGGATATATTTAAAGGGAGGCATAGGCGGTCAATCTGACACGAATGGTGAATTCATGTTTAGCGTACAGGAAGCCTGGTATATAAGGAATGGAGAGCTTATAAGGCCACTAAGGGGCGTAACTATATCTGGAAATGCAATAGAAGTCCTAAAGAGCATAGATGCTGTAGGAAACGATTTAAAGATAGGATATCCGGGAATGTGCGGGAAGTTCCAGCTTGTCCCGGTAGATGGGGGAGGGCCACATATAAGATGTAAGGTCTTAGTTGGAGGGAAGAGGTGAAAGAATGGAAGAATCCCGCATTGAGAAGATAATTAAGGAAGCTCTAAAGGAAGGAGCTGATGAAGTTCATATCTCCTACACAGAAAGCGAGAGTTACTCTGTAACGATAAACATAGGGGAAATATCCGATGTAACATGGAGACATAGCAGAGGTTTAGAGCTTATCGTAATTAAAGACAAGCGACTAGGTATTGCAACAACTAACGAGCTAACTGACGAAAGCATAAATAACTTAATTAAGAGAGCTCTTAGCCTAGCTAAAAGCTCACCTAAGAACCCATGGTGGGAGAAGTTACCTGAACCTAAACCCTATCCGGTAGTTAGCAACGTCTTTGATAAACGCATTAAGGAAATGACGCCCGAAGAGATAATGGAGCTTGCAAGCATGGCGTTAAATGAGGTATCTAGCTATGATCGACGAGTTGCTTTAAGAAGCGGTGTAGTTAATTCGTCAGTATTTAGGAGGATAATTTCAAATAGCAATGGAGTTTACGGAGAGGACGAAGGAACCTCCATTAGCATGGCCTTAGTTGCTGTAGCAAGAGAAGACGATAAAGTCGGAAGCTTTGTTGTTGGTCATAGAGAATCGAGGATTTTCAATATTGATGTAAGTAGTCTAGCTAAGGAGATATCCGAGAAGGCATTGGATTCTCTAAATGCTAGATCCGTTAAGAGCTTTAAAGGAAGCCTAATAATGGGATATGATGTAGCAGCATCTTTCTTCAGTGCTCTAATTAATGCTACATGTGGAGATAATGTATGGAAGGGAAGGAGCCCCTTAAGCAATAAAATAGGTAAGGTCATAGCCTCTGAGTCCTTGACGATAATTGATGATGGAGTTAAACCTGGAGGTTATCATACCGCTAAGTTTGATGCAGAGGGAAGTCCTAGGAGGAAAACCATA